>JANXSS010000087.1 GCA_025356535.1 Herminiimonas sp. | reverse complement strand
TGGGTTGGCGACCTGCCAGATGTTCCAGATGAGCCACGCGTCGATGTCCTTTTGCTCGATCCACTGCTGCTTCGCTGCGCCGCTATTGGCCGCCTCCGGAAACACCATATTCCTGCGGAAAGCGCGCACCATCTCGATCTTGCCGGTGCGTCCGGCAACGTCTTCCCAGAGGCCGGTTTGTCCTGCTCCAGCCACAGTCAAAATCTTCACCCCAGGCTTGAGAAGATCGCGAAAGCCGCGAATGCGTTTGGGATTGCCCGGCCGGACCAGGATCGCCACGGGTCGCAGGTAAAGCGGCTGTGCATCGGCAAGTTCGAATGCGCCTGGTAATGCTTTCGCAAAATCACTCATCATGTTCTCGGCGCCGCTGAACACGACATCGGCATCCTGTTTTGCCTTGTCCAGCCACTGAGCGGTTGGGCCGGCCACCACGTTCACCATGACGTTGTTTGCCGCGCCGAATACCTTGGCCGCTTCCTGCATTGCTGGAGCAGGTCCGCCGGGGCCGTAAACATGAATCGCGGTTTGGGCCGAAACACCAGTGGCGAACGTTGCGGTGAGTGCCAGTAGCTGCGCAAGCTTGAGCGCATGTTTGATTAGTCGCATTATTAATTTCCCTGTTGAAGAATGTTCGTCGAATAGAGCTGTTGATTTCAGCCCCATCAACCCTGAAGGCTGTGCTCCATTCGCAGGCAGTATTCCTGCATCTGTTCCGGCAGGTTGTCCGGGCAGACGCCGCATTGCTTGTTGCCTGGCACGGCGTAGTCGATGAACTTCGGATAGGGAAGGTTCAAGCTGGCCATGATCTTTTTAAACTCGTCCAGTGTCTTGCCTGCGCCGAGTCGGGGGTTGCGCGCCTTCTCCTGCGCAATTGACGAGACGTGCCTGCCGGTGTAGTCGTGCGCCGGATAGACCAGCACCCCGTCGCCGAGCGCGAACAGCTTTTGCGTCACGCTGCGGTACAGCGTTTCGGCATCGCCGTTCTGGAAGTCGGTGCGGCCGCAGCCGTCGATCAGGAGCGCGTCGCCCGAGAACAGGCGTTCGCCGATTCGATAGGCGAAGTGTCCGTCGGTATGGCCTGGCGTGTGGAGGCCGTCCAGCGCGATCGATCCCACCTGAATCGGTTTGCCTTCTTCCACGCTCAGGTCGACGCAGGGCAGGCGGTCGATCGCAGGAGCCGCGATCTTGCTGCCGACGCGTTCCTTGAGGTGAAGCGCCGCCGTGATGTGGTCGGCATGAATGTGCGTATCCAACGTGTATGCCAGTTTTAAATTGAGCTGCTGCAGCACCTGGAGGTCGCGATCGATCGAGTTGATCACCGGGTCAATCAGCACGGCCTGGCCGGTTTCTTCGCAGCCCAGCAGATAGGTGTAGGTGCTGGATACTGGTTCGAAAAGTTGCCTGAAAATCATGGTTGCTCCAATCAAGAGGGTTGGCTCAAGGCCAGCGTTGCCGCATGCACGCTGACAAAAGGTTCATGCGCGAGTCCACGCAAGCGGCCCGCGTACTTGAGTCGGTCGAGCACGGGGCCTTTGACCTCAGCCATGTGCAAGACGATGCCGCGGGCCTGCAAATCGGCGCATAGCCGCTCCAGGGCTTCAGCTGCCGTCAGGTCGATGTGGCTCACCGATGACAGCACCAGCAGCAGGTCACGGGTCGCGGGCCGCTTGGCCAGTTCCGCCTCGATCCGGTCAAGCACGGCCGCGCTGTTGGCGAAGAACAGGTTTTCGTCGATGCGCATGATCAGCAGGTGGGGCTGGGTCTCGACCTGAAATCGTTGCTCGTTGCGGAAATGCTCGGTGCCAGCCAGGCGTCCGAGCACCGCGATATGCGGTCGGCTGGCACGCCACAGGAAAGTGCCGGCGGAAAGCGCCACGCCGATGCCAATGCCGGCTTCCACGCCGAGGCCCAGCACCCCCAACGCGGTGCCCGCCCAGGCCAGGGCGTCGGCGCGGTCGTATTGCCACGCATGGCGCGGCGTGGCTAGGTCGATCAGCCCCAGCACCGCGACGATGATGGTGGCGGCCAGAACGGCCAGAGGCAGCCGCTCAAACAGTCCTGTCAGTCCGAGCAGCACCAGCGACATGAGCGCCGCCGAGATCACGCCGGCCATCGGCGTCTGCGCGCCGGCCGCAAAATTCACGACGCTGCGGGCGAATCCACCGGTGACCGGAAAGCCCCCCGACAGGGCGCTCGCCAGGTTGCCCGCACCCAGCCCGCGCAGTTCGGCGTTCGGATCGATGCGCTGGCCACGCTTGATCGCAAGTGACTGTGCGACGGACACGCTTTCGACGAAGCCGACCAGCGCGATCATGAAGGCCGGCAGGAATAGGGTCATCACTTGCTCGCGCGCGGGCCAGGACAGCTGCAGCGAGGGTAGACCTTGCGGAATGGTTCCAACGACGACAACGCCATGCCGCGAGTCGAGCTGCCAGACCGCAACCGCCCCGACGCTGAGCAGCACGATGGCCATCGGTGCCAGCTTGGCGAGCAGATCCGCGGCGCGTAGCGGAACCCCGCCCCGCGCCAGCAGCTTCGCCAAAAAGCGGCGCGAACTCCACAACAGCAGCATAGCCAGCAGCCCAAGAG
>JANXSS010000037.1 GCA_025356535.1 Herminiimonas sp. | reverse complement strand
CTGATCGCCAACGACATCCGCCACAAGTCCGGCTGGATATCGTTTGCCCGCTACATGGAACTGGCGCTGTATGCGCCCGAGCTTGGTTACTACAGCGGCGGCGCGGCGAAGCTGGGCAAAGACGGCGATTTTACAACCGCGCCGGAAATCACGCCGCTTTTCGGCCAGGCGCTGGCGCAGGTCGCCGCCAGGCTGATGGCGCAAAGCGCGCCGCAGATCCTGGAGTTCGGCGCCGGCAGCGGCAAGCTGGCCCACGATATCCTCGCGGAACTGTCGGCCCAGGGCGTGGCCGTGCATCGCTACACGATCCTCGAAGTCTCGGCCGAACTGCGCGCGCGCCAGCGGCAGACGCTGCGCGGCTTTCCCCAGGTGCAGTGGATCGATACCCTGCCGGCGGCATTCTCCGGCGTGGTGGTGGCAAACGAAGTGCTCGATGCGATGCCGGTGCACCTGGTGGTCAAGACCGAACACGGCTGGAAGGAGCGCGGCATCGGCCTGTCGAACAAGCACTTCGTCTTTCGCGACCGCGCCTGCGATCCGGCGCTGCTGCTGCAGATCGCCGACGCCGATGCGCTGCCGGTGGGCTACCTGACCGAAGTCCATCCGACTGCCGCCGGCTTCATGCGGTCGGTGGCCGAGATGCTGCGCAGTGGCCACCGCGAAACCGGTTTCGGCAGTGCCGCCCTCTTGATCGACTACGGTTTTCCCGAGCACGAATACTACCTGCCGCAACGCGCCAAGGGCACCCTGATGTGCCATTACCGCCATCATTCGCATGACGATCCGTTCTATCTGCCGGGATTGCAGGACATCACCGCGCATGTGGATTTTTCGGCGATTGCCAATGCGGCAATCGACGGCGGCCTGGAAATGCTGGCCTACATGAACCAGGCGCGCTTCCTGATCGACGCCGGCATCGGCGAACTGCTGCTGCGCACACCTCTGGAAGACAAGCTGCGCTACCTGCCGCGCGCAAACGCCGTGCAGAAGCTGACCTCGACGGCCGAAATGGGCGAGCTGTTCAAGGTACTGATCGTCGGCACGGCCATCAGCCTGCCGGACGGCTTTGGCGACAGCGTGCGCGGGCGGCACAACTGATGCGCAGGGCGCCCGGCGGGCGGCGGTTGCAGACGGGGGCGCCATGTTTCGCTGGCTGCTGACGATCTTCATCGCGCTGGCGGTGTTTGCCGCAACCCTGCCCTGGCTGGAAAAGCTCGGCCTGGGACGCCTGCCGGGCGACCTGCGCCTGCGCCTGTTCGGCAGGACCTACCTGCTGCCGTTTGCCTCGACCGTGCTGCTGTCGCTGGTGTTGTTCCTGGCCCTGCGGTGGTTCCATTGATCCGCTGGGTGGCGGCGATCTTCATTGCGCTGACGGTGTTTCCGCTGCTGCTGCCCTGGCTGGAAAAGCTCGGTATCGGTCGCCTGCCGGGCGACGTGCGCTTCAAGCTTTTTGGCGGCATGCGCTGCCTGCCCTTCGGTTCGACCCTGCTGGTGTCGGCGCTGGTATTTCTGGTTGCAAAACTGCTGCAGTAACGGTGTCCCGCGCAAGCTTCGCTTCACGATGCCGCCGGCCCCGGCGCGTCGACGCCTGTACCGCCCCGGGTAAAACATGAGTGCACAAACGTCCGAAGAACTGCACGCGCGCTACGGCACGCGCTACAAGTGGCTGATCCTGGCAACCGTCATGATCGGCACCATGGCGGCGATACTTTCGTCGACCATCGTCAACGTCGCCATACCCGACCTGTCGCGTCATTTCACGCTGGGCCAGGAACGGGCGCAATGGGTCTCGGCCGGCTTCATGCTGGCCATGACGCTGTCCATGCTCACCACCCCCTGGCTGCTGCTGCGCTTCGGCCTGCGCCGGACCTATACCGCGGCCATCCTGCTGCTGCTGGCAGGCGGCGTGCTGGGTGGCTTTTCCGTCAACTATCCGATGCTGTTGTCGATGCGGGTGGTGGAAGGGCTGGCCGCCGGCGTCTTGCAGCCGATTCCGGCCATCGTCATCCTGCGCGCCTTCGCCACCTCGGAGCAGGGCCGCGCCATGGGTTTCTTCGGTTTCGGCGTGGTGCTGGCACCGGCGATCGGCCCCAGTGTCGGCGGTTTCCTGGTCGAGCAGTTCGGCTGGCGCTCGATCTTTTTCGTGGTGGTGCCGTTTTGCCTGGCAGTGCTGCTGCTGATCCGGCGCTATTTGCCGCTGCGCTCGCAGATGATGGGCGACGCCCGCGCACTCGACTGGAAAGGGCTGGCCCTGGTGGGCATCAGCACCATCAGCCTGTTGAATGCCATGGTGCACCTGCATGACGACCTGCGCAGCGCCCTGTTGCTGCTTGGCGTAGGCAGCGCCGCGCTGATCGCTTTCTTTGTCTATCTGCGCCGCACCACCGCCGAGCCGCTGATCAACCTGTCGCTGTTCGGCTATCGCCAGTTTTCCATGGGCGCGCTGGTGGCCTTCATCTACGGCATGGGGCTGTTCGGCTCGACCTACCTGCTGCCGATCTACCTGCAGATGGCATTGCGGTACTCGCCCTCGCGCGCCGGCCTGGTGCTGCTGCCGGCCGGCATCGCGCTGGCGCTGACCATTCCGCTGGCCGGCCGGCTGGCCGACCGCAAGCCGCCAAACGTCCTGGTGGCCAGTGGCCTGGCGCTGCTGGCGGTGTCGTTCCTGCTCATGGCGCAGGGCGATGCATCGGCCGCTGCTGCCAGCGGTTACTTCCTGTTGATGGCGTGGGCCGTGGTGGGACGCATCGGCCTGGGCTTCGTGCTGCCGGCACTGAGCATCGGCGCCATGCGCGGCATCGACAAGACACTCATCGCGCAGGGCGCCAGCACCATCAATTTCCTGCGCCAGCTGGGTGGCGCCATCGGTGTCAGCCTGGTCGGCATCGTGCTCGAATGGCGCCTTGCGGTCCATCACAGCGCATTGAGCAGCACTGCCGGCAGCGCTGCCGATCGCATTCGCGCCTTCAATGAAACGTTTCTCCTGGTCGCCGCCGTCTGCGCCATCGCCGTCGTCGCGGCATGGCGCATGCGGCCCCTGTCGTCGACTGCAACCGCTTCTGCCGGCGCCTGAAGTGCTTTGCAAAACGATATGGCGCTACTGTCAAGGCGACGGTGCTTCATCTTTCCAGATCAAAAAGCCATTTTTGCATTGCACTGAAGTAATATACCTAACCACCTGAAATTTCGTGCTGCCAAATTGCGCCTGACGGTTAGCCATCCATGCAAAGCTTTGCCGAACTCAACGTCCTGATCATCGAGCCGCACGCCGGCATGCGCGCCAGCATTCACAACATGCTCAACCAGTGCGGCGTAGCGAAGATCGAGCATGCGGTCAGTTCCGGCTCGGCAATCCGGCCGATCAAGGCGAAGACCTTCGACCTGATCCTGTGCGAGTACGATCTCGGCGAAGGCCAGGACGGTCAGCAATTGCTGGAAGACCTGCGTCACAACAAGCTGATTCCGCTGACGACGATCTTTTTCATGGTCACGGCCGAACGCAGCTATCAGAAGGTGGTCAGCGCCGCAGAGCTGGCGCCGACCGATTACATCCTCAAGCCCTTTACCGCCGACACCGTTCTGGAGCGCATGTCGCGCGCCGTCGAGCGGCGCGCGCAGTTCCTGCCAATCTACCGGATGATGGAGCAGGGCAGCCTGCGCGAAGCAGTCGAAGCCTGTGCCGTGGGCGAGGCGCTCGACCAGCGCTATGCGCTCGACTTCATGCGCCTGCGCGCCGAACTGCACGTGACCCTGGGCGAGCCGGCAATCGCCGAGCCGATCTACGCGAAACTGTTCGAGCTGCGCGCGGTTGCCTGGGCCCGGCTCGGGCTGGCGAAATCCCTGTTTTTCCAGGACCGGCTCGACGAAGCGCAGGAGGTGCTGGTCACGCTGGTCGATCAGAACCGCAATTTTCTCGATGCCTACGACTGGCTGGCGAAAACCCACGAAGCCAACGGTCAGCTGACACAGGCGCAAAGCGTATTGCAGGAGGCCGCCACCATTTCGCCGCATGCGGTACGCCGCCTGCGCAGGCTCGGTGAGGTTGCCGAGAAAGCCGGCGACACGCAGACCGCGGAACGGGCGTTTTCCCAAGTGGTCAGCAAGGCGCGCTTTTCGGAATTTCGCGATCCCGAGGACCATGTGCGCCTGGTGCGCATGCTGGTGACGAAGGGCGACACGCAGCAGGCCGCAACCGTGATCCGCGATCTTTCCAGGACATTGGGCGGCACCAAGAAGGGCGATACCTGCCGTGCGCTGTCGGCCTCGATGGTGCATGCGCACACCGGCGACAATGCCCGCGCCGTCGAAGAAATTGGCAAGGCCGTCGAGGCTTGCCGTGACAGCGTCGGCGTTTCATCCGAATTCAAGATGGCGCTGGCCGAGCGTTGCCTGGCCAACGACATGGAAGCCGGCGCCACTGAAATCATGCTGGAAGTCATGAGCAATGCGCCGGACAACCAGGCCATGTCCAAAGCAATGTCGATTTTCGAGCAGGCCGGCCGGCGTGATCTGGCCGAGCGGGTTTCGCGGGAAAGCCGGCGCAGGGTGGTTGATCTGGTGTCTGCCGGCGCGCAAAAGGCCAAGGATGGCGACTACCGTGGCGCCGTTGCGCTGATGGTCGAAGCGGTGCAGAAGCTGCCCGACAATCCGCATGTGGTCTTCAATGCGGCGGTCGCCGTATTGAAATGCCTGGAAAACCTTGGCTGGGACCCCCGCCTCGGGGAGCTGGCGCGCGGCTACATCGAAAGCGCCCGGCGTCTGGACCCGAGCAATCCGCGCCTGGCGCCATTGGCCGAGCTGTACCAGGTAATCACCCGCAAATATGGCCTGGGACAACCGCGCGGCGCACGCTGAGCGCGCCGCGTCGTTCAGGCTGGTGTAAACGACATGTCGCCGGTCATTTCGTGACGCTGGCCATCGTCCGGACGACCAGCCAGGCGCCAGGTCGACATCATCGGTTTGAAATCCGTCTCGCGCAGGGTATTGGCATTGATCGTGCCATTCGATAGCTCCGCAATCTGTTGCCACTTCCCTTGGGCGTTGATTGCCTGGACGCTGACGTGACCTTCCTTGATCTTGGCTTTGAAATGCATGGTCTGGTCCGAGAAATTTTTGAATCCGAGGTCCGAGGCTTTGTATTTGACCTCTTCCAATTTCTGGTTGTTGATGTAGACGCTCGCCATCTGGGTATTTTTGTCCCCGGGATTGCCAAAATCCAGTTCGTCGAAATCGACCTCGAATTTTCGGCCATTGCCATACAAAAAGCCGGATTGAACGAGGCCATCGGACGGCTCTTTCTTCGAAGAATAGTAATAGGTTCCCAAGCCCCGGTCCGGATTCAGATTGCCCGCAATTACCTCGGCGCACCGATTGCCCTGTATCGCAATGGTGTTGCCGTTCACCATGCCTGGGTCGAAGCCGCTGGCAAAATCGGGAGCGTCGTTTCGCCCTGACCGCTTGGTCCAGGAGCCGGGATCGGCATGTTGCGTCCCGGTGGTGTTGCCGCCGGGGCCCATTTCCAGTTTCGCCAGCCCACCCGTCGACGGGCCAGCAGCCACCATGGATTTCGCATTGCCGCCAACAGCAGCGATTCCGCCACCACCACCACCGCCGACACCGCCGACACCACCGCCACCACCACCGCCACCACCACCACCGCCGCCGCCACCGGTGTTGCCTGCGGCGGCAGACGGGTCCTGCATCAGCAGCGCCAGGATCTGGGCGATCTGGTCTGGCGGAATACCCAGTGACATCAGGTATCTGTACCATTCCTCCATGTCCTGCGCATCGGTACTGGCGCCGGCATTGCCGGCAGCTGTCGTGGGCGTGCTGCCGCCGTGATGGGTGTTGGAGCCACCTTGCCCGCTGTTGCCGGCATGCTGTCCCTGTGAAGCGGGCTGGGCGCCTTTGAGGGCACTGACGACGTCGGTGATCGCGCTGGCGATTGCGTCGGCATCCGGTGCCTGTGGCTGGCCATAGGCATTGACCGGATGGGTCGCGTCATGCAGTTTGACGACGGCTGCGTGCAGCGGCTCATAGGGCACGCCGAGCTTGTCGGCGACCCGGTGCACCGTCGCCTCCAGATTGGTGTCGAGGCTTACAGTTGGCCGATACACCTGATAGGTCGGGGCTTGCTGCACCGACTGCATTGGAAGTCCCATGATGTCTCTTTCGTCAAATGGAAAACGGTGCTTCGGTGGTAGTCAAGCCCTTGGCAAACATTCCAGGCGCCTGAAGAATCAACGTCATTGAACCGGTTCTCGCAATCGGTTCGACATCGGGGGTAACCCGCCCATGTCCTTGAGTAATTTTCGATTTGCCATAGACGAAGGATGTACTTTGCGGCGGGAAAACGGTGTTGCAAAGCGAAAATTTTGGCCGTTTGCCGAATGCAATTCGGAAAATCTTTACGGCGTGGCCGACCCGTCGTGCCAGGCAGCCAACCGGCGCGACCATCGCTTTCCCGGTGCTCAACGATCCTCTGCGGATCGGCGATAATGCGGGCGTATCCTGCCGTGCTCACGCACGGCCAACGCCACCGGACGAACGCTGCCCGCACCGCCGCAGCGATGTCGTGAAAGGCACACAGGCTTTGTTACGGCAACACAATGCGCGAAACCTCATGTACGGCAAACACCAAAGGATTCAAACAGTGAAACGATATTTTCCAGGCGCGCTCTGCCTTGCCCTCTGCGTCGCCGGCCCAGGTCCGGTGCACGCGCAACACAACGATGCTGCAGCCGGCGCCGCCACTGCGGCAGGCGCTGCAACCGCCGTTGCAGCTGCCGTTGCGGCACCGGCACCGGCCGCGATGCTGTCCGGAATCGACCAGCAGTACGTGAATACGGCAACGAGGGCGCAGGATGACTTCTACAAGCACGTCAACGGCCTCTGGATCCAGAAAACCGAGATCCCCGCCGACAAGTCGAGCTGGGGGTCGTTTGCCCAGTTGCGCGAAAACACGTTGCCGCAATTGCGCGCGCTGATCGAAACCGCCGCAAAAAATCCTGATGCCCGGCGTTGCAGCGACGCCCAGAAAATTGGCGATATCTACGCCAGCTTCATGGACCAGGCCCGTCGCGACCGGCAGGGCCGGGCACCGCTGGCGGGCGACTTTGCCCGGATCGACTCGATGCGCGACAAGAAGCAGATTGCCGGCGTGATCGCTTACTTCAACCAGGTCGGCGCGACTGCACCCTTCGATTTCGACATCACCCAGGATTCGCGTGACGCCACCAGGTACGTGGCGCAGCTGAGCCAGGGCGGCCTGGGGCTGCCGGACCGCGATTACTACCTCAAGGATGACGACCTCAGGCTGAAGCAAACCCGGCTGAAATACCAGGCGCTGATCGAAGCCATGTTGGCGCAGGGCGGCGACCACGACGCGGCGGCCACTGCGCGTGACATCCTGGCGCTGGAAACGGCGCTGGCGAAAATCCAGTGGACCAAGGTGGAAAACCGCGACCCGGTCAAGACCTACAACCGGGTCGAGCTGGCGCAACTGGCTGCCCTCACGCCCGGCTACGACTGGAAGACCTACCAGCGCGCCAGCGGCATCGACGCCCGCGTGAGCTATGTCGTGGTCAACCAGCCGAGCTACTTCACGGGGCTGGCAAAAGTGGTGCGGGAGACACCGCTGCCGGTCTGGAAGGCGTATTTCAAATGGCACCTGCTGAACCGTTATGCGCCCTACCTGGCGCAGGCCGATGTCGACCGGCGCTTCGCCTTCTATGGCTCCGCGCTGCGCGGCGTGCCGGAAAACGAAGTGGCCTGGAAGCGCGGCGTGCGGCTCGTCGAAGGCAGCACCGGCGAGATCCTCGGCAAGCAGTACGTGGAAAAATACTTCCCGGCGCAAAACAAGGCGCGCATGGAAAAACTGGTGGCCAACCTGCTGGCAGCCTACCGGCAGAGCGTCGACACGCTCGACTGGATGAGCCCGGCCACGAAGAAGGAAGCGCAGGCAAAGCTGGCGACCTTCGTGCCGAAGATCGGATACCCGAGCAAGTGGCGCGATTATTCGAAGCTGTCGGTGGACAAATCCGACCTGGTCGGCAACGTGCGGCGCGCCACCATGTTCGAATACCAGCGCCAGCTGGCAAAACTGGGCAAGCCGATCGACCGCACCGAATGGGGCATGACGCCGCAGACCATCAATGCCTACTACGATCCGCAGATGAACGAGATCGTCTTTCCGGCGGTAATATTGCAGCCGCCGTTCTTCACGCCCGCCGCCGATGACGCCGTCAACTACGGCGGCATCGGCGCCGTCATCGGTCACGAGATCAGCCATGGCTTCGACGACCAGGGCAGCCAGTTCGACGAACGCGGCAACCTGCGCGACTGGTGGACCAAGGAAGACCACGAGAAATTCGCTGTCAAGACCAAGGCCCTGGTGGCGCAGTACGCCGCCTTCAGCCCGGTGCCGGGCTACTTCGTCAACGGCGAACTGACGCTGGGTGAAAACATCGCCGACAACTCCGGCCTGGCAATTGCCTACAAGGCGTACCGGCTTTCGCTGGGTGGCAAGGAGGCGCCGGTGATCGACGGCCTGAGCGGCGACCAGCGGTTCTACATCGGCTTCGCCCAGGTCTGGCGCAGCAAGATGCGCGAAGCCCAGGCCATCGTGCTGATCAAGTCCGACCCGCATGCGCCCGACGAAGTGCGCGGCAACGGCACCCTGAAGAATCAGCCCGGCTTTTACGAAGCCTTCGGTGTCAAGCCGGGCGACGGCATGTACCTGACGCCGCAACAGCGCGTATTGATCTGGTAGGGGCGATGCGCCAGTGTGCAAAACCGACGACGAACCGGCCGGCAAACGGAATGAAAATCCGCGGCAAAAAAGGATGGAAAACACAATGAGACCAACGAACCCGATCATCCGACTCGCCTTGTCGAGCGCAGCCATCGTGCTGGCGGCCGGTTGCACGACTGCCGACGTGCGGCCGAACGCGGCCGGTGCCGCTGCAGCGGGCGCATCGGCCAGCGCCGGCGCCACGGCCGGCGTCGACCTGCGCAACGGCGACCCCGCCGTGCGGGCGCAGGACGATTTTTACGAACACGTCAACGGCGGCTGGCTGAAAAAAGTCGAGATACCGGCCGACAAATCGCGCTGGGGCGCTTTCGACGAACTGCGCGACAACACCCTGCCGCAACTGCGCGAGATCATCGAGCGCGCGCAGCAGAATCCGGATCGCCCGCTCGGCAGCGACCAGCAGAAGATCGGCGACCTCTACGCCAGCTTCATGAATGATGCGCGGCGCGAGAGCCTGGGCCGCAAGCCGCTCGACGCAGCCTTCGCCCGCATCGGCGCACTGCGCCAGAGCAGCGAATTGCCGGCGCTGATCGCCCACTTCAACCGCATCGGCGTGAGCGCACCGTTCGATCTCGGCGTGACGCAGGATGGCCGCGACGCCACCCGTTATGCCGTGGTGCTGGTGCAAAGCGGCCTGGGCCTGCCGGATCGGGACTACTACCTGAAAGACGACGACGCCAAGCTCAAGGATGCGCGGCTGAAGTATCAGGCGCTGATCGAGGCCAGCCTGGCGCAAAGCGGCGACGCCAATGCAGCCGGCAACGCACGCGACATCGTCGCGTTGGAGACCGCGCTGGCAAAAGTGCAGTGGACCAAGGTCGAGAATCGCAATCCGGTCAAGACCTACAACCGGGTCCAGCTGACCGAACTCGATGGCCTGGTGCCTGGCTACGACTGGAAAACCTGGCAGCGCGGCACCGGCATCGACGGCCGCGTCGAGTATGTCGTGGTGCGCCAGCCGAGCTACCTGACCGGCGTCGGCAAGCTGCTGCAGGCTACGCCACTGCCGGTCTGGCAGGCGTACTTCCGCTGGCACGTCATCAACCACTATGCGTCCTATCTGGGTGCGGCCGACGTCGACCAGAATTTTGCCTTCTACGGCTCGGTCCTGCGCGGCGTGCCGGTCAACGAGCCGCAATGGAAGCGCGGCGTGCGACTCGTCGAAGGCGGCGCCGGCGAAATCCTCGGCAAGCTGTATGTCGAAAAACACTTCCCGCCCGAGAACAAGGCGCGCATGGAAAAACTCGTTGCCAACCTGCTGACGGCGTATCGGCAAAGCATCGACACGCCCGACTGGATGAGCCCGGCCACCAAGAAGGAAGCGCAGGCAAAGCTGGCGACCTTCGTGCCGAAGATCGGCTATCCGGCCAAGTGGCGCGACTACACGAAACTGTCGATCGACCGCGACGACCTGGTCGGCAATGTCGATCGCGTTGCAATCTTCGAGCACGAGCGCCAGATCGCAAAACTGGGCAAACCGATCGACCGCATCGAGTGGGGCATGACGCCGCAGACGGTCAACGCCTATTACAACCCGCCGAAAAATGAAATCGTCTTTCCGGCAGCGATCCTGCAGCCGCCATTTTTTGACGCCAATGCCGACGATGCGGTGAACTATGGCGGCATCGGTGCGGTGATCGGTCACGAGATCAGTCACGGCTTCGACGACCAGGGCAGCCAGTTCGACCAGGTCGGCAACCTGCGCGACTGGTGGACCAGGGAGGATCACGAGAAATTCGCCGTCAAGACGCGTGCCCTGGTTGCGCAGTACGACCGCTACAGCCCGGTGCCCGGCTATCACGTCAACGGCGCCCTGACGCTGGGCGAGAACATCGCCGACAATTCCGGCCTGGCCATTGCCTACAAGGCCTATCAGCTGTCACTGGCCGGCAAGCCGGCGCCGGTCATCGACGGCCTCACCGGCGACCAGCGCCTGTACCTCGGCTGGGCGCAAGTCTGGCGCGGCAAGGTGCGCGACGCGCAGCAGATCGTTTTCGTCAAGACCGATCCGCATTCGCCGGCGCAGTTTCGCGGCAACGGCACGCTCAAGAACCAGCCGGGTTTCTACAGCGCGTTCGGCGTCAAGGAAGGCGACAAAATGTATTTGAAGCCGGAAGAGCGCGTATCGATCTGGTAGGCGAAAAACCGCGTTTCGATCCTGAGTCGGTGCCCGGGTCGGTGCCCGGGTCGGTGCCTAGTCCCAGCCTTGGCGCCGGCCATGATCGAGCACGTCCGCATCGCGGGCGAACATCTCGGCAAGTTCTTCGCGCGCCTGTTTTGCCATCGACACGCGCTGCTTCTGATCCTTGTAGACCGGATAGACGGCGGCCAGCGACGCGATGTTATGCGCACGGAATTTCATCGCCACCTGGCGCGCATGGTAGGCGCCGAAGCCCAGATGCTGCAGCACCTGCCGGCCCAGCTGCAGGGCGGCCTCGAAGGTTTCGCGCTCCAGGATCGTCACGCCCCGGTCCATCAGGTCGTAGTAGTGCGAGACATTGCGCGCCCGCGCCATGATCGTCAGATGCGGAAACTCCCGGCGCACAGCATCGACCAGCGCCAGGCTGTCCTCGATGTCGTCGATCGCCACCACCAGCGCGCGCGCCTTTGCCGCCCCCGCCGCATGCAGCAGATCGGTGCGGGTCACGTCGCCATAAAAGACCTTCAGGCCGAAGGTGCGCAGCAGGTCGATCTGGTCAGGATCGTGATCGAGCACCGTCAGCGCGACCCGGTTTGCATTGAGCAGGCGACCGATGATCTGGCCGAAGCGGCCGAAGCCGCAGATGATGACGTGGTCTTCCTGCGCCTCGATAGCGTCGTCGGGGCGCTTCCTGCCATTCCGGAACCGCGGCGCGATCAGCCAGTCGTTTGCCAGCAGCAGCAGGGGCGTGACCACCATCGACAAGGCCACGACCACCACCAGGATCGAGGCGACCTGCGGGCTGAAGACTTCCGCCGTGGCAGCCGCGCCGAAGACGACG
>JANXSS010000472.1 GCA_025356535.1 Herminiimonas sp. | reverse complement strand
CCCGAGATCAGGATCAGGCCGCCGACCTTGCCGCGCACATCAGCGAGCCGGCGAAACAGGTCGTTCATCTGCAGCTGGTAGGGGACCAGCTGTTCGAGTCCGATCATCGCCGACGGATCGAGCACGCGGATGGCAATCGTCTCGCCGCCGGCGATCGGCTGGGTGGCCACCCGGAATTCGACGCCGCTGCCGGCGTCTGCCAGCGACAGCCGGCCATCCTGCGCCCGCCGCGTGTCGGAAGCATCCATGCCGGATTCATTCTTCAGGCGCGAGAACAGCGCCGCCATGATCCGCTCCGGCACCAGGTGCGTCGGCTTCAACTGGCCGTCGATGCGGTAGCTGATCCAGGCGCCGGGGTCGCGCAGCTTGTCGAGGTGGATGTCCGAGGCACGCAGGGCGATGGCTTCGCCCAGCATGGCGTTCATCGCTTGCTTCAGCAGCAGGCCGTTGATCTCTTCGCTGCGCAGGCGCAGCATGATCGCTTCGAAGGAGAAATCCTCGGTGTAGATGCCGGCCAGCGAACGGGTGATGTCGCCGACGTCGGTCGGCATCACGCGCAGGTCCGTGACCTTGACTTCGCAGGCGGCAAGGATGGCAGCCCTGACTGCCGGCGTGACCACGCGCGCCGCCTTCAGATACAGCACGCCGCCCTCGATCTGCAGCGGGAAGACCTGGTACTGCTTGCACAGCACGTACGGCAGCAATTGCCGGAACAGCGCCGACTCGCCCTCGCCGTCGAGCCGCTTGACCGCCAGGCCGATCTGGCCCTGGGTGGCAAACTTGTTGCGCACGATGATTTCGGCCAGCAGCGCCTGCTTGCCGCCTTCGCGCACCGACTTTTGCTGGCGCAGGCAGACATCGAGCTGCTGCGCCGTGATGACACCGGTGTCGACCAGGAAGGCGCCGATCAGGGTCTGCAGGCTCTTGTCGGGCGCGCGCATGCCGCCGCTGCCGCTGCGTGTCAGGCTGCTCATTGCGGTGGCGCCGGTGGTGCGGTGCCGGCGCTGCTGTTGGCAGTGCCGCTGGTATCGGTTTGCGTGCCGGAGGTGCTGCGAATGCGGGTATCGACCGTGATCATGCGCTTGTAGGCGGCATCGGGACGCTCGAGCACGATTGCCGGCGGTGTCGACGCACCCGAGTTCTCGACATCGCCGGCGAAGATGACGGCGCGCTTGCCGACGAGCTTGCCGTTTGGCAGGGACATGGTTTCCTGGACGTGATAAATCGTCACCTGGCGGCTGTTGATCTTGGCAATCAGGGCGCCGGAGCTGCCGACCGACTCCAGCAGTTCGCCGTCCGAAATCATCAGGGTGTCGCTGCGGCCACTGGCGGCGGCGGTCGCGCCCGCCAGCGGCTGGGCGGCCGGCAGCGGCGTAGGCGCCATGCTGGTGCCTGCTGTCGATGCTGGCGCGGACGCCTGCAGCACGCCGCCCCGCGGCCCGCCGAGCGAGCGGCGCAGGATTGCCTGCTTGCCGACGATGGCCGAGACATAAAAGGTCGAAAAGCGATCCTTCAGTTCAGCCAGGCTGCGCGAATAGATTTCTTCCGGGGTCGGTCCCGGCAAGGCGGTGGCGCCGCTGGGCAATGCAGCGCCGGCGCGTGCCGCACCAGCATCGCCGGGCGCAGGCGCAGGCTCGCGCGCGGCCGGATTGGTCAGGCTGCGCGGACGGATCAATGGATTGGGAATTTGCATTTGCGCTGCAGCCGGCAGATCGGCAAGCAGCAGCAGCGTCGTTGCAGCGACGAGCAACTTGCCAGATCGAAATGGGTGCCGTGAGACAGCGTGCATCGTGTGCCTTTACCGATACCGCGGCCCAACCTGCGTCGGGAAACCGGGTATCGAACATGAGTGGAACTTCAGGTTACGATTTATAGTAACTTAAAGTGTCCATATGGCAAACTTCAATGCAGAAAGATTAGTAATAATTACCAATTATTTACGTAAATATAGCGTCGAATCAATCTGTTTATGACAACTAAACCATTGATATCAATACATAACTTTATAAATATGTTAATGCGTCGAATGTAGGGCTTGCGCGACATTCGCGCTTGACATGGCGCGAAAACAGGGCCGGTGACATGACTAATGGTATCGGAACTCGAATGTTTCTTGTAGATAATAAAGTGCTTTGCAGCATAAATGAGCTTCAGGCCTGCGCTGGGTGCGGCACCGGTGGCTTTTATTTAACGTCTCTTGCACGCTGCGATCATGTTTTGCCGCGGCCCGCTTTTCCATGGGCCGACGCCGGGAAAATTCACAGGAAAAATTGATACCGGCTTGCTAGGCATGCACCGCCCCGGCGCGGGCGAATTGTAAAGTTGGCAACCGTACAGAGCGGCGGCGCATGCCTCACGTAGACTGCGCCACCGGCAGCTGCTGACTGCACAACCGGAGGAGATGCGCCGGAGAAGATGCGCCGGGGAAGATGCGGATCGTCCGAACTCTGCAGGCAACGGGCAATCTACCGCAAGACTGCTTTACTGCGGCTGCATTCCTGCGGCCGCGACAACCAATCCGAGGGCCTTACAATGAGTCTACTGAGCTTCATAAAAACTGCAGGCGAAAAACTGTTTCATGGCGGTGCTGCGGCGCCCGCAACCGCCGAGGCGTCGACGGCGCCGGCGCCGGACCTGGCGGCCCTGAACCAGACCGCCGCCGATGCGATCGTCAAGTACATCGCCTCGCAGAATCTGCCCACCGACGGTCTCGACGTGCAATACAACGGCGCCAGCGCGACCGTGACCGTGTCTGGCGCTGTGGCGGACCAGGAAACACACGAAAAAATCGTCCTGTGCTGCGGTAACGTGCATTCGGTCGAGCATGTGGATGACCGCATCACCGTCGACGCGGCTGCCGACGAAGCCCAGTACTACACGGTTCAAAGCGGCGACACGCTGTCGAAGATTTCAAAAGACATGTATGGCGACGCGAATCGCTATAACGAGATCTTCGAAGCAAATCGGCCGATGCTCGCCAGTCCCGACAAGATCTATCCGGGCCAGATGCTGCGCGTTCCTGCCTAGGGCACGATCCGGACGCGTATCGGTCGCGGTCGCCTTGCCGTCTCCTGCTACGCCACAAGCGCGTTGCAGGGGATTTTTCCGGCGGCTACCGATTGCGGTGTGGCGTGCGTGCGACCGGATTCATGGGGCGGCGCCCGTGCCGGTGGGCTGGTTCGGTCGGTTCGTGTTTGCACCGTTGCGATGGTCCACCAGTTCACGCGCCTTGATGAAGCCCATCTGTTCTGCTATTACCTGCGTGCTGTAAAACACGTTCGGGTCGGATTTGACGACCCCGGCGTCGGCCGCATCCGGCGCCTGCATGGCATCGATGCGCACGCAAAAATCCCATTCCTGTCCATGCCCGGCCAGTGCAGGATTTTCCTGCTGGCGCAACTGTGCCCGGACCATGAGTTTTGCACCATGATACGTCTCGGTTTTCCAGCTGCCTTCGGTTTGCATCATCATGGTTTCCTTTATCGCACTTGTAGCTAACAATAAATACCGCTGGCAATCAATTGCCCGCATCCGGCCAGACTAGCGAAACATCCGGACAAACAGGCGCGTGGCGCGCAGCCCCACCGGCGTGTGATGCAGGGCAGGCGACATCATGCCGGCCAGCAGGTGCATCGTTTCCTCGCGGTCCGACAACTGGCGCAGGCGTTGTTCGAACTGGCGCACTTCCTGGTCGAAGTCGCCGTACTGTTCATCGCAACCGTCATCGCGGATAACTTCCAGCGCCGGCATGGCAGGTGTTGCAGCAGGCGTTTCGCGCCGGGCCAGGGCCTCCTGCAACCTGCTGCGGGCCTTGAAGCTGAGCTGCCGGCGCGGACCTGCCTCGCCCGGCCCGCCTGCCGTGCTTTCAGGCGCGGCAGCGCCGGCGATCCAGTCGTGCAGCACCTGCAGTTCGTAAGCACTGAAGACGCCGAACATTTCCGCCCGCTCGCCTTGCAGCAGCTGCCAGAAACGGCTTTGCTGCGGATCCTGGCCACGCCTGATCCAGCCGCTTTCCTGCAGCTTTTGCAGGAAAGCCGGAATTTGCCCGGGTGCGCTCAACCAGTCGTTGACGGTGCGCCCGCCGACCCGGCAGTAGTCCGAATGCACCTGCTTGCCGATCAGGCTTTTCTCGGCAAGGATCGCTACCAGTTCCTGCTCCAGGTCGAATCCTGCGATGACCGACGTGGTGCCGGCGCCGAGCATGTTGAGCTTGTAGCCGTTCATTACCCGTTCGTAGAAGCGCACGGCGTCGCCCACCACCGGCCAGGCCTCGCGCAGGCCGTTCAACGCTGTCCTGGCATGGCCGGTGCCGGCATTGTCGACCGTTACATGCAGCGTGAAATAATACGGATCGATGCCCAGTTCATTGAGTTCGTAGGCGCAGATGAGCAGATGCAGCGGCAGTTGTTCATAGCCGAGGTTGAATCCGATCACCTCCGGCAGAAAGTGCTGCGCATGTTGCGCCAGGGCGAGCTGGATCGTTCCCTGCACGAAGTGGCTGTCGCTCAGTTGGTCCCAGCGGTCGCAGCCATTGGCCGCAAGCAGCTTCTTGTACAACACCACATGGTTCTTGTCTGGCAGGCCGGCGCCGAGTTCTTCTAGGTAGATGCGGATCAGGCTGGCGAAGCGGCCATCGTTCCAGTGACGCACCAGGCCGTACAGCCAGGAACCGTCGACCGTCTTCGTCGGTGCGACCGATTTCAGAAAGTTCAGGGCATGTGCCTTGTTGCCGAAATACCGGCGCGCGCCGCCCGCCTTGCGCTGCGCCAGATAAGCCTGGTACTGCGCACCGACTGCCGCCGTGTTGTCCTCGATCCAGGCCTCCAGGCCGGCCGCGCTTGCCGGCAGGTCGCATTCCAGTGACGCGACATCCTGCAAGGCGCCATCCAGATAGCGGCGTGCCGCATCCAGTACCGGGCGTTGCGGTTGGGGTGCACAAAGCGCGAAGTAAAGCGCCCGTGCCGACTCGCCGGCCGGCTTTTCGCTCGGAGCCGTGCCGTGCGCCGATCGGTGCGTCCCGGTGGTGCGTGCGTCGTCTGTGCCGTCATGCGCCTGATGCCGGAATGTCATCGGAGAATGCTGTGTCGCTGCTTGCGTTGTTGTCATGGGCTCGTTGGAAGCCTCGGCGGCGTCATGTGCAGGATGCTTGTGCCTGCATACACCTTCGGGCATCGAATGTATGTTAGTGAGGTGACAAAGTATGGTCAGCGTTGCCGGGCACAGGTATCAGTGCAGCAGGCAATCGTTTGTCAGAAATCATGAACGTTCGGTCGGGCAACACGTGTGTTTGCATGCATCCGCTTCGCTCACCCGTATCCGGTAGCGCCCGATGGTGCATCGTCTTACACCAGGCCTGCCGCTTGTCCGATACCGCGCCAGGTTGCACTGCTTCATCATTAACAGACAAGCAAACTCGGGCGCCACCGTGCTGCAACCGACCTCAAGGAGCGAAAAATGACGATCAAAAAGACATTTCTGGCAGTTTCAGTGCTGATGCTCGTTGCGCGCTGGGCAAAAAATCGAGGCATCGCAAGCATGCCGAAGCCAAGTGCAGCGATGCAGAAGGTGCTCGATGCCTTGAAGGCGCTGGGTGGCAAGCCGATCGAAACGCTATCGCCCGAAGCAGCACGTCTGCAACCGTTGCCGGGCGACGCCGTCAAGGCACTGATGGCAGCAGAAGGCATTGCCGCGCCGTCGACCGGCGCCGTGACGGTTTCGCATCAGGCCATCGCCGGGCCGAACGGCGACATTCCGGTTCATGTCTACACACCGCAGGGCGACGGGCCGTTTGCGGTGCTGCTGTATTTTCATGGCGGCGGCTTCGTGATTGCGCAGACGGCCGATTACGATGCCTCGCCGCGCGCGCTTGCCGAAGCCGCCGGCATTGTCGTGGTGGCGGTTGATTACCGCCGCGCACCGGAACACAAGTTTCCGGCAGCACCGGACGACGCGTATGCAGCCTACCAGTGGGTCCGCGCCCATGCGACGGAGTTCAATGGCGACCCGCTGCAGATTGCAATCGGCGGCGAAAGCGCCGGCGGCAACCTGGCAACGGTGGTCTGCCTCATGGCGCGCGACCGCAACGTGACGCTGCCGGTGCACCAGGTGCTGATCTACCCGGTCGTCGACAATGACATGACGCGGCCGTCGTACCTGGCAAATGCAAAGGCGGCACCCTTGAACAAGGCAATGATGCAATGGTTCTTCGGCCACTACGCCGGACCGCGTGATGCCCTGCATCCGTACGCCTTGCCGATGAAGGCAGCATCCCTGGCCGGCTTGCCGCCTGCAACAGTGATCACGGCAGAGATCGATCCCCTGCGCTCGGAAGGCCAGGCCTATGCGGCCCGCCTGCAGGCTTCAGGCGTGGCAGTGGCGCAGCGCGACTATGCCGGCGTGACGCATGAATTCTTTGGCATGGGCGCCGTCCTGCCGGCAGCCAGGGAAGCGGAAAAATTCGCCGCCGAGCAGTTGCAGCGGGCGTTCCGGGAAGTGCGCTTTCGCCGGACCCGTTCGGCAGTCGAGCAGGGCATCAACCCGATTCCACGCAACATGGCCTGAACGGGTGGGTGCGCGGCGCCGGCCGTCATGCGGGCGCCGGACTCAGCGCACCACCGAGGCGGCGAATTTTTCGGTGATGGTACCGAGCGTTTCGCCGTGATGAACGATGCGGTAGGTCCGGCAAAGCAGGTCGGCTTGCGCTGCAACGCCCAGCAGGGCGGCGACTGCAGGATCGGTCTCCCGTTTGCGTTCGATGATCTCGCGATGCATTTCCAGCCGCTCGCGCCGCCATAACAGGCCGATCGGCATCGTGGTGCCGAGCAGATCGCGCTGGATTGCTTCGGGAAAGCGGTCGAACATGAAGTGGGACTGCGCATACAGGCAGGGTTCGCCGGCCGCGGTACACAGCAGCACGGTGCGATGCAGCACCCGGACCTGCTGGCCGCCATGCGCGGCGCTATCGAATGCTTCCCCCAGCTTGCGGGCGACGATCGGTTCGCCGCAGTACAGCGACAGCAGTTCCGTGACGGTGCCGTCGGTGGTGAGCATGATTTTCTGGAACAGCGTCAGGCCGGCGTCACCGGGCAGCGTTTCGGCGCTCCAGCTCTGGATCGTGTTGCTGCGCGGCGAGGTGGAAATGATGAATCCTTTCTAGACAGGCTTGGGTGGCATGGCGGCGTGCGCATCCCTTGACGTTGGCAGTGCGCGGCCGCTGCGCACGGCATGCTCATGAGTAAATAGTGCGCCATAGAAAAATATTTGTGCTGAATAGTAAATCCATGACACCAACAACACAAGCGAGCCGGCAGCGCCGTAGCCGGAACTGAAGTTGGTCGTTCCCAGGTACAGGCCGATCAAATATTTTCCCGCGAGGAAAAGCACGGCGGTAATCACCGAGCCGAGGATGACGTCGCGCCAGGCAATCGGTGCGGCGGGCAGGTATTTGTAGATCGCGGCAAAGAGCGCCACGACGATCAGGAACGACACGGCGGCCGAGACCACTTTTGCAAACAGCAGATAGGACGCGTTGTCGACGCCGCCGATCCAGATGTCGCCCAGTGCGGCCAGTGCGGTGCTCACCGCCAGCGAGAGCAGCAGCATCAACGCCAGCACCAGCACCAGGCCGAAGGACAGGAATCGCTCGCGCACCATGGTCCAGATACCGCCTTCGGCGTGGCCCTTTACTTCCCACAATTCATCGAGGCTATCCTTCAATTCGGAAAACGCACTGGTGGCGCCGATCAGCACGAGACCGGTCGAGACCAGCGCAGCCATCATGCTGTCGCTTTCGAAGTGCGCGCCGGCCAGGATGGATTTCATCGCCTCGGCACCCTGCGCGCCGAGCAGTCCGGCCATCTGTTTCATCACCAGTTCGCGCACCGCGTCGACGCCGAAAAACAGGCCGGCCACGGCGATGCACAGCACCAGCATCGGCGCCAGCGAGAACAGCGTGTAGAGCGCCAGCGCCGCGCCCTTGCTGGCGGCGCGGTGGGTGGACCAGGATTTTGCGGCAGCAATCGCGATGCTGCCCAGATGCTTTGGACTGAAGCCCTCGCCCTTGACCAGCGCGCTCACGGCTTCGGCCGGGCCGGTTGCCATGTCGGCCCTGGTGGGCGCCGCCGCGCCGGTATCGGCCGCACCTTCCTGCGCAGGCCGCGACGCTGCCTGCAGGGCTGCCTTCGCATCCCGCGCCGCCTGGGCAGCATCGGCCTCACGCGTCACATGCCGGGCATTCTGCCAGGCGAAATAGACGACGGTTGCCAGTTCTGCGGCGCCCAGGACCATTTCCCACTTGCGCGATTCGGGTTTTGTTTTCATTGCAATTTTTTACCAAGTAAATGAAGGCGCGTCAAATGCAAACGGCGCAGGGCGCGTCTGCCGAAGCAAACGGGCCCTGCGCCAGCGACGCGGGTTGCTCTGATGCGGCTTAGCTCAGGCGGTTCCAGGCGGCGCGGGTGGCGTCCTTTGCCTGCTCCCAGCTCAGAGGCGAACTGCCCTTGACCGATTCCCACTGGCTGCGCAGCTGCGGCTCGGACGTTTCGTAGGTGTTGTGCGAATGCGCCCGGCTGTTGTAACCGAGCCGGTAAGCCGGCGCATAGTCGTCGTAGGTGTAGTCGGTCAAGGCATACGGCGCGCTGTCATGCGCGCCGCGCCAGTAACTGTCCTCGGCGGAGATCGGA
>JANXSS010000463.1 GCA_025356535.1 Herminiimonas sp. | reverse complement strand
CTGGTGCAGAAATCGTTGGTTTCGACGATTTAGCTGAATCGATCAAAGCCGGTAATATCAGATCGATCACTACCGCGAGAAAAAAGCGCTCGACCTGAACATGAAGCTCGAATTCCAGCGCAATAACGAGCGTTACCAGTTCATGAAATGGGGCATGCAGGCGTTCGACACGTTCGGCGTGGTGCCGCCCGGTTTCGGTATCGTCCACCAGGTGAACCTTGAATACCTGGCGCGCGGCGTGCACAAGAAAAAAGATGCGGCAGGCGATGTCTATTATCCCGACACGCTGGTCGGCACCGACTCCCATACCACCATGATCAACGGCATCGGCGTGGTCGGCTGGGGCGTGGGCGGCATCGAGGCGGAAGCCGGCATGCTTGGCCAGCCGGTGTATTTCCTGACACCTGACGTGGTCGGCGTCAACCTGACCGGCCAGCTGCGCGAAGGCGTCACCGCGACCGATCTGGTCCTGACGATCACCGAGCTGCTGCGCCGCGAAAAAGTGGTCGGCAAGTTCGTCGAGTTCTTTGGCGAAGGCACGGCCAGCCTGTCGCTGACGGACCGCGCGACGATTGCCAACATGGCGCCGGAATACGGCGCCACCATGGGTTTCTTCCCGGTCGACGACGCCACCATCGATTATTTCCGCGGCACCGGCCGCAGCAAGGCGGAAATCGACGCCTTCGAGGGTTACTTCCGGGCGCAAAAACTCTACGGCATTCCAAAGTCCGGCGACATCGACTACACCAACGTGGTGGCGCTCGACCTAGGCGCCGTCAGCCCTTCCCTGGCCGGTCCGAAACGGCCGCAGGATCGCATCGAGATCGGCAACGTCAAGGCGAATTTCGCCGACCTGTTTTCGAAGCCGACTGCTGAAAACGGTTTCAACAAGAACGCCGACGACCTCGACGCCACCTACGTCAATGCCGACGGCGTGAAGGTCAAGAATGGCGACGTGCTGATTGCCGCGATCACTTCCTGCACCAACACCTCCAACCCGAGCGTGCTCTTGACGGCCGGCCTGCTGGCCAAGAAAGCTGTCGAAATGGGCCTGAAGGTGTCGCCGCACATCAAGACCTCGCTTGCACCAGGCTCCCGCGTGGTGACGAAGTACCTGGAGGCCGCAGGTCTCTTGCCGTACCTCGAAAAGCTCGGCTTCGGCGTGACTGCCTACGGTTGCACGACCTGCATCGGCAATGCCGGCGACCTGACAGCGGCAATGAACGAGGCAATCGTCCAGAACGACATCATTGCCTCGGCCATCCTGTCAGGCAACCGGAATTTCGAAGCGCGGATCCATCCGAACATCAAGTCGAATTTCCTGGCGTCGCCGCCGCTGGTGGTGGCCTACGCAATCGCCGGCAACATGAACGTCGACCTGATGACGCAACCGGTCGGCCGTGGCAAGGGTGCCGACGGCAAGATGCGCGACGTCTTTTTGGGTGACATCTGGCCGACCAGCCAGGAAGTCGGCAAGCTGATGAAGTTCGCGATGAATGCGAAGACCTTCAAGGAAAACTACGCCGATGTAAAAGGTGCGCCCGGCAAGCTCTGGGAAGGCATCAAGGGCGTCGCCAAAGGCGAAGTCTACGACTGGCCGAAGTCGACCTACATCGCCGAGCCGCCGTTCTTTGCCGATTTCACGATGGAGCCGAAGGCCGCGGCAACCGGCATCACCGGCGCGCGGGCGCTGGGCGTGTTCGGCGACTCGATCACGACCGACCATATCTCGCCTGCGGGCTCGATCATGGAATCGAGCCCGGCCGGCAAGTGGCTCACCGCCAACGGCGTGCTGAAGGCCGACTTCAATTCCTACGGGTCGCGTCGCGGCAATCACGAGATCATGATGCGCGGCACGTTTGCGAACGTGCGGATCAAGAACCTCATGATTCCCGCAAAACCGGATGGCTCGCGCGTCGAAGGCGGCATCACGACCTTCCAGCCAAGCGGCGAGGAAATGTCGATCTATGATGCGGCCATGAAGTATGTCGCCGACGGCGTACCGACCATGGTCTTCGGCGGCGAGGAGTACGGTACCGGATCGTCGCGCGACTGGGCGGCCAAGGGCACCCAGCTGCTTGGCGTGAAAGCCGTGCTGGCGCGCTCGTTCGAACGGATCCACCGCTCCAACCTGGTCGGCATGGGCGTGCTGCCACTGCAGTTCCTCAACGACCAGAGCGTGCAGTCACTGAAGATCAGCGGTCACGAAACCTTCGACTTGAAAGGCATGGAAGGCGAAATCCGGCCGCAGCAGGAAGTCACGCTGGTGATCCACCGTCTCAACGGCGATGTGGAGGAAGTGCCGGTGCTGCTGCGCATCGACACGCCGATCGAGGTGGATTACTACAAGCACGGCGGCATCCTGCCATTCGTGCTGCGGCAATTGCTGGCAGCCTAGCCACAACCCTTCGCGCCCGGCCGGCTGCTTGCAGCCTGCCGGGTCGCGGACGGCGCCGGCCGGCGTAAGCCGGTGCACCGCCATGCGAGCGGTCGCCATGCGTCTGCCCGGACCACGATTCGCATCAGCCAATGCTGCAGTAATTCAGGCAGAGCCTGTCATATCCACTACAATACAAGCCGTCTGTCTCACTACGGTTTGTCTCTCATGCGTCGTCCCTCGAAAAATTCCCCCCACAAGCTTTCTTCCGAAAGCCAGCGTCTTGTCATGCTTGCGCAAGGCGTCATACAGGCCGGCAGCCGGCTGGAGGCGCGGGCATGGGAAAACGCCCTCGATGCGCAGACCCACAAGCTTCTCAAGAACCATCACCAGGCCGGCATCGACCATGCACTCGACCATCTCTTCACGATCGAGCCCGACGGTTACGATGCGCTGATGGAAGCCGTCGAAGCGGCCAGCGAATCGGTGGTCATCGAGCACGAAGGCCAGCACTACGATGCGCTGCTGATTGCCTTGCCGATTCTTGCGTGGACCCGCTTTTCAATTCCCTCCGGGCCAATCGCCGCCGACGCACTCGATACCCTAGCCGCGCATCTGTATGCACATGTACTGGCCGGCGACACCCGGCTTGCCATGGCGCCGATGCTCTACGCGATCGACCAGTTGCCACGCACGCCGGCAGACACCTATGCCCTGACCCACAAGATGGCGCAATCCGCACTCAAGGGCGAACCGGTGCGGGTAGCTGCGAGCGCACCGGAAACCGCGCCTTTTCTTGCGGATACACGTTACCTGCTTGCTGCGGCGGTGGTGCCGTCCGGTACGCCCTTGTTTCGCTGGCAGGCATCGCTCGACCTGCGCGACCGCGCCCACGCGCTGGAGCAATGGCAGGCGCAGGCCTTGCCCAACGTCGTGCGGCTGCTGCCCGGCTGCGGCATCGACCTGCTGCTGCCACAGGCGTACTACATGGCCTGCCGCGAGGCTGACCGCAACATCCGGCCCGCGTCGATCCGTGCAGCGGTGCACTACCTGACCAATACGCTCGAGATCGAGGCCGACGCCCTGCAGGTGGTCATCGGCGCTTTTGGCGAAGATGCGGCCGACGAGCGGATCGACGAATACCGGGTCGGCTTCCTGCTTGCCGACGATACGGAAATCTTGTACGGCATCGTCTGGCCCCTGTATGGCGCCGAAGATGCCGAACAGCTACTGCGAGCGACGATACCTGAAGCAGGCACCGGTAGCGCGGCAATCGGCCCCGCCATCGCCCTGGCGCCGATCGACGAGATTCTCGGTTTGCTGGAGGAGTCCGGCATCAAGCGCGTGCATCAGCATGAAGAGCACTTCCCGCTTGAATTCTGCGACGATTGCGGCGCGCCGCTCTATCCCGACCTGGACGCCGAACTGGTCCATGCCGAAATGCCTGAAGACGTTCCCCAAAGCACTACGCACTTCCACTGACCTTGCCGGCAATCCGATCGCAGATGCCATGAACGAGCCGGAATAATCTCAGGCGCTTGCCTGCGTCCCATCAAGCGCCTGCAGGATTGCCTGCAACATCGATCGGCCGAGCGCCGCGCTGCGTGCGCCATTCCAGCCAACGCCGGGGTCGGGCAGTGCCGCATTGTCCTTGAACGGCATCTCCAGCGTCAGCGAGACGCATTTGAAATGGTGGGCGACATATTTCGATGCCAGCCGCAGTACCTCCTCACGGTACTTGCTGGAGGTATACCCGTAGGTCGTCTGAAAATCCGGACTGGCCGCTTTCAGGCAATCGATGAAGCGCTGTTGCTGCATCGCCTGCATCGCGCTGAATCCTTCCAGCATCTCGCTGCCTGCGACGAATACGTAAGGCAAGCCTTCGTCCCCGTGCACGTCGAGAAACAGGTCACAGCCGGTGTCGTGCATCAGGTTACGCACGGCAAGAACCTCGGGGCTTTGTTGTGCGCTCGGCGCCACCCACTCGCGATTCAGATTGGCGCCCGTGGCGCTGGTGCGCAGGTTGCCACGCGCCGCACCGTCCGGATTCATGTTCGGCACGATGTAGAAGACGGCTTGCCGGCGTAGCTGTCGTGCAACCGGGTCGGCAGGATCGAGCAGGCTGTCGATCATGCCTTCGGCGAACCATTCGGCCATGGTCTCGCCCGGATGCTGACGTGCTATGACCCAGACTTTTTTCGGCGCATTCGCCGCACCGATCACGACCGCGTTCAGATCGCGTCCATCGCGGGTCGTCGCCAGGTCGACGATCCGGACCTCCGCATGCTGGCTGACACGGCCGAGCAGATCGAGATGCCTGTCCCAGGAATACGGTTCGAAATAGGCGTAGTACACGCTGTCGTTGCCGGGCGTATGGGAGATCGTCAGCACCTGACCGTCGAACGTGGTCGGCACCCTGAACCAGGTGACCCTGTCATAGCTTGCAACGGCCTGGTAGTTTTTCCAGCCATCCGGATAACTCGTCACGCCGGCATTCAGAAAACGGATCGTGCAAGCCGACTCGCGCGCGCCCTGCAGCCGAAAATAAAACCATTGCAGGAAATCGGCATGGGAGTCCTTACGGATGCGCAAGTCGATCTGTTGCGGATCATCCGCCTTTACCACGTCGATTGCACCACCGTCGAAACGGGCACTTATTTTCAATGTCATGGCAAGATTTCAGACTTGTTGAGGTGTGCTGGATGATAAGGGATTTTGGAAACCGCAGCAGGCCGCCCCCCTGCGTCATGCCGGTCGGTCGTCGCGCCATGGACAGCACGGCGTAAGTAATGAGAATCCCTGCGCCAGGATGGATGCACGCCGTGTGCTCTGCTATACTCCGCGCTCGGTCGGGGCGTAGCGCAGCCTGGTAGCGTACTTGCATGGGGTGCAAGGGGTCGGAGGTTCGAATCCTCTCGCCCCGACCAATCGTCTTTGAAACCGTGCTTTCAGACGCTCGCAGTCCTATGAAAAATTCATCTTCTGTCGGCCATCAGCGCCTTACCATGACCTATTTGTTGTAAAAATGGGGCAGTTGCGCCCGGTTTGCAAATTCGCATGTGCTGTGAATAAAGGCACCTGATATTCTCTCTGAACACATTCATTACGGGGGAAACGGTGTCGGACTTAGCACTTAAACTCGATGGCCTTGCATTCGAAGTTTTTGAAATTTCCGCAACCGCTGACACGCAGAACGCAAAATCTGATGTTAGTGGTGCAAGCTTTTCGGAACAGCAGGATCGCATTTTTGAAACGCTCATGTCGTTTCAGGACGCCGAAGACAATGCTTCGGCAAATCTACCGGATGCACCGGCGCAAATGCTCGAATCTGCAGTACATATGATCCGGGCCGTATTCAGGATCAATGCGCCGTTGTATCAATAAGCATCGCGGCCTCGTGCCGGTGCAGGCCAGGTGCATTAGAGCCGGATTCAATGCGACCCGGTTCTTGGCACCCTCGCTTGGACCTCATGTGGCTGGGCGGGTAGTGCTGTCGGCGCCAACTCGCGCTGCACGACGACTTCAACCAGCCATGGCTGCTCCAACGACTTCAATGCCCGCAATTGCGCTGCAAGGGTTTCCAATGAAATCGCGACGTCTTCTAATGTCATCTTCCTGATCCTTCTTCCATGATCCTTAGGGACCAGCAGGCGCTATCGATCCTCTGCACTCGCTGGAAAAATTCAGGATTGGTGCAACCCTGGTGCGCTGCAAGCGCCGCTCAACGGTTTGCGACTGCAAACTCCAGCATACCTGCGCGACCTGTACTGCAGCGCTGCTTGTCCATTAATACTCAAAGTATCCCTGTTGTGCATTGCAACAGCTAGCCGCAGCCGTGCAGCAAAACCTGTTTTTTGATGAGCATCAAAATCATCGTTTTGCTGTAGTTTCTGTGTTGCCAGATCCGTTCTACACGCTGGCACGCCCAAACCATGACGTTGGTCGCGCAAATCGATAAGCCCCTATGCGTCCAGGATGGGCGAGCCGACGAGCCTTTTCAGATTACAGGGTGGGGTTGCGCGGGGTCGCACATCACGCGCATCGATTACAAACAAGGGTACGTCGACCTGGCGGCGATCCTCAAATTTCTTCGGATAGTTCTTATTAAATTGCTTGTCGGAATTTTTTACAGTTTTTGAGAACGTTTCTATATTACAATTTCTTAAGGTTATGATTTCAAAGGTAAAGGAGCTTTTGGCTCGGAAATTGCTTAACTGCTGCAAACGACATCAACTAGGGGAGTTGGCTGCCTGAATTTTTTAGACGGCAACCAGCGCCACGGCATTCGGGAAACACTATGAACAGCAATGGATTGCAGGCCGGTGGCGGATCGCCAGACAGTACGACGAGCGGTTTCATGCGGCGCGATTTCGTTACAGCCGCTCTTGTCGAGCAAAGCATTGCACTTCAAAACCAGGCAGGCACACGGTATGCCGCCGTTTTCCTCGACTACAAAGGCGTGCCGGTCGACATCGCACTGCGCGTGCTCTTGCGACCCCATGAGCGGCGCAAGATGCTCAGCCCTGCTGTCAACCCTATTTTTTCCTGAAACAACCCGGCTTCGAAAATAGCGCCCGTCCGGCCGCAGCCGGGCTGGCGCACATGCGCAACCGGTACATGAATGCAAGTGGAACGCCGGGGCCGGCATTTGGCTGCCGAGAAGGGTAAAACGCGCTACTATCCGCGTTCCCGCTCGCGCTGCAAATGCGACTCCATGCACCCTACTACGCCTTTCATGACAACTCCCATCACTATCAATCCGCATGCCCTGCTCAAGCCCCTGAAGGGCTACATCGTCGAAGACCTGTCGAACGCCGACACGGCTGCAAGCGCGGCACTGGCCGAATCTGCGCTGGGCGAACTGGCTGCACCGCTGCTGCAGATCCTGAGCGCCGGTGGTGCCCAGACCGACGATGTCGCGCTGCAGTTCTTCCCTGATCCGGAAGATCCTAGCACCCCGGGTAACCTGTTTTTCTGGCCATCGACCCGTACCAGCCTCTCCAGCAGCTATGCGGACGCATCGTCAGCCGAGTACTCCCTGCGGGCCGCGGTGTTCCTGTCGGAGCGCGACGATTACGGCGCGGTATACCCGGCAGGCTTCAACCTGCTGCTGAAGATGGAAGCCAGCGCTTGCGAACTGGTGCGTCAGTTGCCATCGGCCGTTTTTGAAAAGCTTGAATTTGCCCTGAAAGGCAGTCCACTGCCAAAGGGGTTCGAGTTTCTGGACGACATACAGCATCTGCCACTCATGCCTGGCATGCGCCGGCAGTTTTTGAAGGCAATCACGCGTGCGCATGAAGTGACGACGAAATCAAAACGCAAGGCTTTCGAAGCCGTCATGCTCAATTACATCTGGGATGAAACCGAGCCGACACGCGACTTCAAGGCCGTGCTGTCGACCATGGCATCGCTGTTTCTGGCAATTCACCAGCAATCCAAACTTGACTGACAAGCGCAGGGGAAACGACCATGCAATTGGCTAACTTTGCAGCAGCATTACTGGGCGCGCTTGTCCTGCAGGCCAGCGGCGCGGCGGCAGCGGCAGAACCGGGCAAGGCGGAGGTGCAATGGCTCGGTCAGGCCACCACCCGCATCACCACCCCGGGTGGCAAGGTGATCGTAATCGATCCCTGGCTGACCACCAATCCGAAAGCGCCGGAAACCTACAAGAAGCTCGAGGCGCTTGGCAAGGTCGACCTGATTTTGGTGACCCATGGCCATAACGATCATTTCGGCGATGTCGCCGCGCTGGCCAAGCTGACCGGCGCGCCGGTTTACGGCCCGGCCGGGCTGATCCAGAGTGCGATCACGCTAGGCATACTGACTGCCGAACAGGCAACCCGCTTTGGCAAGAGCGGCACCGTGACACCGATCGGCGCCAACATCCGCATCACTGCAACGCATGCGGAACACAGCTCCGAACTCCTGTGGCGCAATCCGGGAACCGGCAAGGATGAAACCCATGTCGGCGGCGAACCGCAGGGCTACATCATCGAGCTGGAAAACGGCTTCCGTATCTATCACATGGGTGATTCAGGACTATTCGGCGACATGAAGCTCATCGGAGAGTACTATCATCCCGACCTGGTCATGATTCCGATCGGCGGTCATTTCGTGATGGACCCGAAGGATGCCGCATTCGCCACGCGAAATTTCCTGAAGCCGAAATTCGCCATACCCATTCACTATGGCACCACGCCGCAACTCAAGGGAACGCCGGAAGAGTACATCAAGGCGCTCGGCGACAGCGCGACCAAGGTGCTGACAATGAAGCCGGGCGACAAGCTCGAATTCTGAACTCGCGCTGCAGGCACCGGCACAGGTGCTCAAGAACCACCATCCTTGCCCAGTCAGCTGGACATTTTTTCAGGGCTGCAACAGACGCAAAATCTCCGTCAATTCGGCGCGCAGCATGCCGATGTCGACAGCTTCCGATGAGATGCTCGGCTCTTGCGTTGCATGCTGTTCGGCATCCTCGTGTGCGCGACTGTCGAGCTTGTTGCGCGCACCGCTGATGGTAAAACCCTGTTCGTAGAGCAGTTCCCGAATCCGTCGGATCAGGAGCACCTCGTGATGCTGGTAATAACGCCGGTTGCCGCGCCGCTTGACCGGCTTTAGCTGGGTAAATTCCTGCTCCCAGTAGCGCAGCACGTGAGGTTTGACACCGCACAGGTCACTGACTTCACCAATCGTGAAATAGCGCTTGGCCGGGATCGGCGGCAGCGCGGCAAGTTCCGGTTTCGAGGGACGGTCGTTCATGATTCATTCCTGCAGGCGCTACACCATACGGTCGAGCCAGGCACCGGTGGCCTCATGTGGCATGCAGCGCCGGCTTCGGATTCGTCGTTTCCACCATTGCCTTCAATTTCTGGCTCGGGTGAAACGTCACGACACGACGTGCCGTGATCGGGATCTCTTCACCGGTCTTCGGATTGCGGCCTGGTCGTTGTGGCTTGTCACGCAATTGAAAATTGCCGAAACCGGAAAGCTTGACCGGATCGCCGCCTTCCAGCACGTTACGAATTTCATCGAAAAAAGTCTCGACCATGTCCTTCGCTTCGCGCTTGTTCAGGCCCACCTGCTCGAAAAGCAGCTCGGCAAGTTCGGCCTTGGTCAGCGTCGGCAAATCCTTTTCCGCTTGCGATCGCGCACGTGCCTCGAGCACGGCACGGTCGAGATCGGCGGCCAGGACGGATTGCAATTCTATGGAATGTGGGTCGTTCATCATGTGATCCCTGCTGCCTCCTGTGACTGATTCAGGCACGCAGTCTTGCGCCAAATTTTTTCTGTGCCGCAGCCACGAATGCCGTCATCGCCTCGTCGACCGTGTCGTCTTGCAGGGTGCCTTGAGTATCTTGCAAGGCGAATCGGAAAGCAAGGCTTTTTTCTTCCAGGCCCAAGCCTTTTCCACGATATTCGTCAAACAAAACAATGGCTTGCAAGATACGGCATGCCGGATTCTCGTGCCTCTCGACTTCGAAAACATCGACCAGATCCTGCGCCGGAATGGTTTGTGAAACGACGACGGCAAGGTCGCGTATGACAGTCGGAAATTTGGAGATGTCCTGATGCGCCGGTACCGGACGCACCTGCAGCAGCGCGACATCGACCTCGAACAGGACCGGCGCCGATGGCAGTTCGTATTTCTGCTGCCAGCGCGGATGCAGCTCGCCGATGAAGCCGACTTCGGTGCCATCGAGGAAGACGCTGGCGCTACGACCCGGATGCAGCGCAGGATGCGACAGGCTGGCAAAACGCAGAACGCGCGGTGCGCACAAGGCTTCCAGATCGGCCTTCACATCGAAGTAATCGACGCTGCGACCGTCGAGCCCCCATTGCTCGTCCAGGGCGCCGCCGTAGGCCAACGCCGCAACATGCTTCGGTTGACGGTAACCGGCCACCGACAGCGGTCCGTCGACCACCGTCAGGTCGCGCTGATAGACAGCACCGATCTCGAAAACCCGGATGCGTCCCAGCTTGCGATTGAGGTTGTAGCGCAGGTTGGCGATCAGGCTGCCGATGAGCGTCGAGCGCATTACGCTCATCTGGCTGGCGATCGGATTGACCAGCCTGATCGGTTCCAGGTTGGCGGCAAAGTCTGCCTCCCACTGCGCTTCGACGAAGCTGTAGTTGACCATTTCCTGATAGTCCAGGGCGGCCAGTGCGCGCCGGATCGAAAACAGCGAGCGCGTGTTTTCATCGGGTATGCGGATCCGGTTCGGCGCCACCGGCGGCAAGGCCGGGATATTCTCGAAACCGTAGATGCGGGCAACTTCCTCGATCAGGTCTTCCTCGATTTCGATATCGAAGCGAAACGACGGTGGCGTCACCGTGAATACGCCGTTTGCATGCGTATGCGACAGACCCAGGCGCGTGAAGATTTGCGCAATCCGTGCATCGTCGAGCGGCACGCCGATGACCCGCACTGCCCTTGCGGTGCGCATCGTCACCGGTGCACGCAGCGGCAAATTGATGACCTGGTCGTCGACCGGACCGACACGGGTGGCGTCACCCTGGCCGCATATGCCGACGATCAGTGCCGTGATGCGCTCGATGTGTTCGACCGTGGTCGCATAGTCGACGCCGCGCTCGAAACGGTGGGCGGCGTCGGTCGAAAAATTCAAGCGCCGCGCACGTCCCTGGATTGCCTGCGGATACCAGAAGGCAGCCTCCAGATAAATGTCCTGCG
>JANXSS010000442.1 GCA_025356535.1 Herminiimonas sp. | reverse complement strand
CCGCCGTGCCATGCGCGCCAGCTACCAGCGCGAGCTCGACGCGGCCGAACAGAACCTGTCGTTCTTGGCGACCGTCGGTTCCGTGTCGCCGTATGTCGGCCTGTTCGGCACGGTCTGGGGCATCATGCATGCCTTCACCGGCCTGGCCGCCCTCACGCAGGTCACGTTGGCCAGCGTGGCGCCCGGCATTGCCGAGGCGCTGGTCGCGACCGCCATCGGCCTGTTCTCGGCAATTCCGGCCGTGGTCGCATACAACCGCTTTGCGCGCGAACTCGACAAGCTTGCCATCTCGCTCGAGACGTACATCGAGGAGTTCTCCAACATCCTGCAGCGCAACCTGGCCGCCACCGGCATGGCGCCGGAGACAAGCACACCGTCGGGACATTGAGACATGGCAGCCCTTTCTTCACGCGGTCGAGGTCGTCGCACCATCAACGAGATCAACATGGTGCCGTTCATCGACGTCATGCTCGTGCTGCTGATCATCTTCATGGTGACCGCCCCGCTGATCACGCCCAGCGTGATCAACCTGCCCAGCGTCGACAAGGCCAACAAGTCGCCCGACAAGCCGATCGAGATCGTCATCAAGAGCGACGACGAAGTGCAACTCAAGAAAGATGCGGCCACCGGGTCCGGCGGTGCCTCGATTCCGTTCACGCAAATCGGTGCGGCTGCACTGGCTGCCCAGGCGGGCGACAACCAGCGTCCGGTCGTCATCAGCGCCGATAAGAAAGTCAAGTACGAAACCGTGGTCAAGGCCATGAACAGCCTCAAGCAGGCCGGTATCGAGCGCGTCGGGCTGTCTGTGCAGACGACCGGCGGCAGCGGCAAGTAGCCGCCGGACTTGCCGATGTCGCACGCCAAGGATCGCACCGAATTCGCCCCGCCGCCACAACGCGGCACGCCACGCGCGTTGGGCCTGGCGCTGATTGCGCACGTGTTGCTGATCGCTGCACTGACCTGGGGCGTGCACTGGAAGCGTGACTCCGAGAGCGATGCGGTCGAAGCCGAAATCTGGTCTTCCACCGTACAGCAGGCTGCACCGCACCTGAGCGCTCCGCCTGAAACTGCCCCGCCACCGACGCCCAGGCCGACACCCGCTCCGGTGCCAATACCTGTCCCTGTCCCGGTGCCGGCACCCAAACCACCGCCACCGCCCCCGCCGCAAGCCGTGAAGGCACCGGAACCTCCGCCTGCCCCGCGTGCGCCCGACATCGCGCTCGAACGGGAGAAAAAACTGAAGCTTCAGCGCGAACGCGAGCTGGCCGAAGAGCGCGAGGAAAAAAAGCAGGAAGCCAAAGAACAGGCAGCAAGAGACGCAGCCAAAAAAGCCGCCCAGGCCAAAAAGCAGCAGGAAGCCGAAGACCGCGCCGAAGAAGCCGCCGATCGCAAAAAGGAACAGCAACAAAAGCTGGCCGAGGCAAAGAAGAAGCAGGACGCAGAGGACAAGAAGGCAGACGCGGTTGCCCAACGCAAGGAGGATGCGCAGGCCAAGCAAAAGGCAGACGCCGCAGCAGCCAGGCAGGCCGATGCCAAACAGAAAGCCGAGGCAGCCACCAAGGCGACCAAAGCAGCCGACACTGCCAAGGCAGATGCGGCCGACCGCACGGCCCGCCTGAAGGCCTTGCAAGGCATGGCTGGCGCCAGTGGCAGCGACGACTCCAAAGGAACAGCGTCGAAGTCGTCCGGACCTTCGGGCAGTTATGGCGGCAAGGTTGCCGCAGCGGTGCGGCCGAACGTCGTGTTCCCCGATGCCGATTCGGTCAGCGGCAATCCGCTGGCGGAGTTCGAAGTCAATCTGGCGCCCGACGGCACCATCGTCGGCACGCCGAAGCTGGTCAAGTCAAGCGGCTTGCCGGCCTGGGACGAAGCTGCGCTGCGCGCGCTGCAGAAAACCGACAAGCTGCCGCGCGATATCGACGGTCGCGTGCCGTCCTCACTGATCGTCGGGCTCAAGCCGAAGCGTTGATTCTGCTGTCCGATGGAAGTAAAAACGGCGCCTGAACAGGCGCCGTTTTTCATGCATCGGCCGCTACGCGCGGCGCCGACTCACTCGTAAACGATCGCTGCTTTTCCTGCCTCTGCCTGCGCCATCCAGCTTGCCAGCGCTGCATCGGTCGGGAAAAATTTCGCCTGATCGCCCAACTGCAAATCGACGCGTGCGCCGCCGCGCGCCAACGACAGGCGCACCGGCATGCCACGCAGCAATTCGCCCTGCTCCGTCACCTCGGGACGCGGCGGAAAATCCTTGACCATGCGCG
>JANXSS010000488.1 GCA_025356535.1 Herminiimonas sp. | reverse complement strand
GAAAAATTCGGCGTCGAGCGGATCGATTCGAGCTTTTCCTGCAGCCAGCGCTTCTGTGCCGGGTCGCTGATGTACATGAACTCGGCGCCGATCGAGCGGCAGTAGGTATCGCGCAGCGCATGCAGCAGGTCGCGCAGGGTTGCGGTCTCGGTGCCGAAGTAGGTATTGCTGATGTTGAAGACGATGTCCATGTCGGCATCGTTGAAGCCATACGACGTCGGTTCCAGTTCGGGAATGCCGGGACGCTCCTGGCGTTGCAGCGGATCGAGGTTTGCCCAGTTGTTGCCGAGGAAGCGGTAGGCGGCGATCAGCTGCGTGACGGCGACGCGCTTGCGGCCCATCTCGGCATCGACGGAGGCGACCACGGTACGGATCGGCCCCTGCTTGGCGCGTTCGGCGAATGACGCGATGACCGATGCATGGGGTACGTCCGGCTTGTTGGAGCCATCGACCGCGGACACATGCTGCATGGCGTCGAAATACGCGCGCCAGTTGTCGGGCACCGAGCCGGGATTGTCGAGGTAGGCTTCGTACAGGTCTTCGACGTACGGAGCGTTCCCACCGAACAGATAGGAGTTGGATTGCAGCTGCTGCATCATATTGCGCACCTTTCTTCGCGTTTCGCGAGATTAGCGGGTTAATCTAACCTTCCGCGACACGGCCTGACCGGTTAGCGGATTGCACATCAAGTTGTGGGGAAGGGCTTTTGATCTGGTAATGAATAATGGGTAGAGGAATCTTGCCGATGCAAGCGCAGCAGCAAGTTTGCCTCGAGAGAATAGCACGGCAGGCATGTCCGTGACTGCCCGCCAGGACAAAACGCGGCGCAATGTGAAAAGAATTTGCAAGGGTGCGACGACGGCGCGCCGCATCCCTGCCTCAGACGCTGGCCATGGCCAGCGCCGGCCCGTCAAGCGCGTTCGCCAACCGGCTTGACATCCCTTGCTGGCGCGCCGACATACAGCTGGCGCGGACGACCGATCTTCTGTTCGGGGTCCGAAATCATCTCGTTCCACTGCGCGATCCAGCCGACCGTGCGTGCCATGGCAAAGATGCCCGTGAAAAGCGATACCGGAATGCCGAGCGCAGACTGGACGATGCCCGAATAGAAATCGACGTTCGGATAGAGCTTGCGGGAGACGAAGTATTCGTCTTCCAATGCGATTTTTTCCAGCGCCATTGCCAGCTTGAACAGCGGATCGTCCTGCAGGCCGAGTTCCTCCAGCACTTCGTAGCAGGTTTCGCGCATGAGCTTGGCGCGCGGATCGAAGTTCTTGTAGACCCGGTGACCGAAGCCCATCAGCTTGACGCCCGAATCCTTGTCTTTCACCTTGGCGATGAATTCCGGAATCTTGTCGACAGACCCGATTTCCTTGAGCATGTTCAGCGCCGCTTCGTTCGCGCCGCCATGCGCCGGCCCCCACAGGCAGGCGATGCCTGCCGCGATGCATGCAAACGGATTGGCGCCCGATGATCCGGCCAGCCTTACGGTGGAGGTCGACGCGTTCTGCTCATGGTCTGCATGCAGGATCAGGATGCGGTCCAGCGCCCTTACCAGCACCTCGTTGACCTTGTACTCTTCGCACGGCGTGGAAAACATCATGCGCATGAAATTGGCGCTGTACGACAGGTCGTTGCGCGGATAGACGAACGGCTGGCCGACATTGTATTTGTAGGCCATCGCAACCAGCGTCGGCAGTTTTGCGATCAGGCGAATGGCGGATACTTCGCGGTGATGCGGGTCGGTGATGTCGAGCGAGTCGTGATAGAACGACGAGAGCGCGCCGACGGTGCCGACCAGTACCGCCATCGGATGCGCGTCGCGCCGGAAGCCGCGGAAAAAGAACTGCATCTGCTCGTGGACCATGGTGTGCTTGGTCACGGTGTCCGAAAAGATCGCGCCCTGCTTTGCATTGGGCAGTTCGCCGTTCAACAGCAGGTAACAGGTCTCCAGGAAATCGCAGTTGACTGCCAGCTGCTCGATCGGATAACCACGATACAGCAGTTCGCCCTTGTCGCCGTCGATGTAGGTGATCGACGAGTTGCAGGCAGCCGTCGACATGAAGCCGGGGTCATAAGTAAATTTGCCGGTGGCGCCGTAGAGCTTGCGGATGTCGAGCACATCCGGACCAACTGTACCCTTATAGATTGGAAATTCGACGGACGGACTGCCGTCGGAAAATGAGAGGGTCGCTTTGGCTTCGGAGTTGGTCATGGCGCTTCCTTTAAAACGGGGCAGGTGAATCAGGGAATGGAAAATTCAGACAGGGTTTTGCATGGCTTTGCATGCCACCGACCCGATAACGCGTCGATGTCGCAATCGCCCTCATGCAGCGCGCATTCGCGACAGCAAGGCATGTACATGCGGCAGGTCGGCAGCGCCGGTGGGTTCGCTTCGTGCCAGGAGCAACGCGAGCAGATCGTTGTCGCCAAGCTCCATGAGGCAGGTGAAGGCATCCACGTCGTCGTCGGTCAGGCTGGTTTCATGCAGATCCAGGAACCGGCTTATCAGCAAGTCGTTTTCCAGCAGGCCGCGCCGGCTGCGCCAGCGCAGACGCGCACGTTTCTTCGGGTCTGCCTGATGCTCGATCACATGACACCTCGTTGCTGAAAAATGAAGGCTACTCGTCCGGAATGGCTAACAAGCCGGGCCCGAGCCGCGACCGAATCGACCGCTGCCCGGCCGGCGCTACACCGTACGACGCACCATCAGATCCTTGATCTTGCCGATTGCCCGGCTCGGATTCAAGCCCTTCGGACAGACATCGACGCAGTTCATGATCGTATGGCAGCGAAACAGGCGGTACGGATCTTCGAGGTTGTCGAGCCGCTCGGCGGTTGCCTCGTCACGGCTGTCGGCCAGGAACCGGTAGGCCTGCAGCAGGCCGGCGGGACCGACGAACTTGTCCGGATTCCACCAGAACGACGGGCATGAGGTCGAACAGCAGGCGCACAGGATGCATTCATACAGGCCGTTGAGTTCTTCGCGTTCGGCAGGAGACTGCAGCCGCTCTTTTTCCGGCGGGATCGAGTCGTTGATCAGGTACGGCTTGATCGAATTGTATTGCTTGAAGAACTGCGTCATGTCGACGATCAGGTCGCGGATCACGGGCAGGCCGGGCAATGGCCGCAGCACGATCGGCTGCTTCAACTCATTGAGATTGGTGGTGCAGGCCAGGCCATTCTTGCCATTGATGTTCATTGCGTCCGAGCCGCAGACACCCTCGCGGCAGGAGCGGCGCAGCGCCAGCGAATCGTCGACGTCGGCCTTGATGCGCTGCAGTGCATCGAGCAGCATCTTGTCGGTGTCCTTCAACGTCACTTCAAGGTCCTGCATGTACGGCTTCTTGTCCTTGTCCGGATCGTAGCGGTAAATCTGGAATTTCATCGTACGCATGTTTGTCCTTTGCGGAACCGGGCACGGCATCGGCGCCCGGTTCCTTCATCGTTATCGTTTGCAGAAGCGATCCTGCGGCGCGGTCGGCGTTCTAGAAGGTACGAGCCTTCGGCTTGAACGTCTCGACCGTCAGCGGCTTGAGGTTGACCGGCTTGTAGTCGAGCCGGTTGCCTTCCGAGTAATACAGCGAATGCTTCATCCAGTTCACGTCGTCGCGCGTGGCGTAGTCACGATGGGCATGCGCGCCGCGCGACTCCTTGCGCGCTGCTGCCGAGGTGATGGTCGCTTTCGCGGTCTCGATCAGGTTATCGAGTTCGAGCGCCTCGATGCGCGCCGTGTTGAAGACCTTGGACTTGTCCTTGAACGAGACATGCTTGCGCCGCTCGTCGAGCTCCATGATCTTGCGATAGCCGCCCTGCAATAACTCGTCAGTACGAAACACGCCGCAGAAATGCTGCATGGTCGCGCGAATGTCGTTTGCGACATCCTGCACCCGCTCGCTACCGGTGCTGGCTTCGAGATGCGCCAGACGCGACAGTGCAAGGTCGGCGGCACCCGGCGGCAGTGGCTTGTTTTCCCGCTTTTTCAGGCCGCTCTGGACGATGTGGTTGCCGGCCGCACGACCGAACACCAGCAGGTCCAGCAGCGAATTGGTGCCGAGCCGGTTGGCACCGTGAACCGAGACGCAGGCGCACTCGCCGATCGCATACAGGCCATTGACGATATCGTTGGAGTTGCCGTTCTTCGGCGCGACGACCTGGCCGTGGATGTTCGTCGGTATGCCGCCCATCTGGTAATGAATCGTCGGCACGACCGGAATCGGC
>JANXSS010000454.1 GCA_025356535.1 Herminiimonas sp. | reverse complement strand
GTTGCCCATCATGCCCTGCATCATCGGGCCCTGCACGTTCATGAACTGGGCCCACATCTCCGGGCTGAACGGCTTGCCTTCGTACAACCCCTTGGAGTTTTCGGTCAGCTTGTTCTGTATGTCGATGAATGCCTGGATGTTTTTTTCCAGGTAGGAACCCATCATGCCCTGCATCGCATGGCCGTAGTACCGGATGATCTGCGAGAGCGCACCGCTGGAAAACATCGGCGAGCCGTTCGACTCTTCTTCCAGGATGATCTGCAACAGGATGCTGCGTGTCAGGTCTTCGTCCGATTTCGCATCGATGACGGTAAACACTTCATTGTCGAGCACGAGTTGCTTGACGTCGGTCAGGGTGATATACGAACTGGTCTGGGTGTCGTACAGGCGACGGTTCGGATACTTCTTGATCAGACGATCGGCATTTTTTTTAGTACTGGTCATGAGGGTTCCGTTGAATTGCTGGCAGATGCAGAAGTTCTATAAAGTCCGTGGCGGCAAAAAAAATCGACATTGCCGAGGCTGTCGATTCATTATATTGCCAAAACTGCGTCGCATGCGACAACCGTTTCCTTGCCATCCGATTTCGCCGCAGTGTGCAAAGCGGCGGAGTCGATCTGCAGATTCCTGGCGATCGCGCGCAGGAACCTGCGACGATCAATCGATCTTTACCTTGACGTAGCGACCCGGCGCCGGTTCGATCGGCTTGTATTTCGTGCTGCCGAGTTTTTTCGGTGTAGCAACCTGTTTGCCGCCGTTGGCAGCCAGAAATTTCGACCATTCCGTCCACCAGCTGCCGGCATGTTCGGTTGCCGTTGCAAACCACGCCTTCGCATCGCCGGCGGCCTTGTCGTTGGTCCAGTAGCTGCGCTTTTTCTTGGCAGGCGGATTGACGACGCCGGCAATGTGGCCCGAAGCGCCAAGCACGAAACGGTTGCGCTCGGGTTTCTGGACGTTCAACAGCTTCTGCGATTCGAAGGCCGATTGCCACGGCACGATATGGTCTTCGCGCGACGCGTACAGGAACGTCGGCGCATCGATCTTGCCGAAATCGACCGGCTCGCCCAGCACCATGACGCGGCCCGGATGGCGCAGGTTATTTTCGAGATAGGTGTTGCGCAGGTACCAGCAGAACATCGGCCCCGGCAGGTTGGTGCCGTCGGCATTCCAGTACAGCAGATCGAACGGCGGCGGTTCCTCGCCCTTCAAGTAATTGGCGCCGACATAATTCCAGATAAGGTCGTTCGGTCGCAGGCTGGCAAAAGCCGAGGTGAAGTCGCCGCCCTTCATCAGGCCGCCCTCGCCGATGGCCTGCTCGCGCAGCTTGACCTGCATCTCGTCGATGAACACGTCGATCACGCCAGTGTCCGAAAAGTCCAGGAAAGCGGTCAGCAGCGTCACGCTTGCCATCGGTTTTTCGCCGCGCGCATACATGACGGCCAGCGCAGTCGAGAGCAAGGTTCCGCCGACGCAAAAACCCAGGGCATTGATCTGGTCCTGCTTGGCGATCTCCTGCGTCACAGAAATTGCCTTCATCACCGCCTGCTCGACGTAATCGTCCCAGGTCAGGTGGCCCATCGATTCATCCGGATTGCGCCACGACACCAGGAACACGTTATTGCCCTCCTCGACCGCATACCGCACCAGGGAGTTTTCCGGCTGCAGGTCGAGGATGTAGAACTTGTTGATGCAGGGCGGCACGATCAACAGCGGCCGCTCGGAGACGGTCTTTGCCAGCGGCTGGTACTGGATCAGCTGGAACAGGTCGTTTTCGAACACCACCATGCCGGCGGTGGTGGCGACATTCTTGCCGACTTCGAAAGCGGTCTCGTCGGTCTGCGAGATGCGGCCTTTCTTCATGTCGGTGAGCATCTGGTGAATGCCCTTCTGCAGGCTCTCGCCCTTGGTCTCGACGATCTTGCGCTGCGCGTCCGGATTGGTCGCCAGGAAGTTTGCCGGCGACATCGCGTCGACCATCTGCTGCACGGCGAAGCGGATCTTCTGCTTTGCCTTCGGCGGCGCATCGACGGTTTCTGCCATGGTCGTCAGGAAGCGGGCATTCAACAGGTACGTCGCCGCATTGAAGGCGTACAGCGTGTTCGACTGCCAGGCGGGGGCGGCAAAGCGCTTGTCGGCCAGCGCCGGCGTCTTCGATGCGGCCAGGTCCTGCACCAGCTTGGAAAACTCCTGCACATAGTCAGCCTGCAATTTGCTGACCACCGCCGGATCGAGCTTGGCCTCGAGTTCCGGCGGCAGTGTCAGCGGCTGCATCAGGCCGGGCAGGCCGAAGGGATTGAATGCGCCCGGGCCGGGCTGGCCGGCGGCAGCGGCTGCCTGCCCCGGCGCCATCCAGGCCTGCCAGTTCTTCGGATCGGCGAGCTGCGTCATCCAGGCGGGAACGGCAGGCATTGCGGCGGTGTTAGGTGTCGGTTTCATGATCATTCTCTCTTTTTGGCGTATCGTACGATTTTC
>JANXSS010000443.1 GCA_025356535.1 Herminiimonas sp. | reverse complement strand
CGCCTGATCTTGGCTAACATGCCCACTGTGATCACTCCCTGTCTCCCTGCTCAAACATTAAGCAGGTGATTCAATCACGTGGGTCAAATTTAGATGAAATTTATTGCTTTAAGTGGATCAGTTCTAGGCAATCGTCAACATGCCAGCTGTTCGATTGTTTGTTATAAAAACACGCCAAGGCAGATCATCCGCCTGCTCGACAGCATCCGGTGCGCCGACATGCAGATGCAGATCTACCTGGTCGATAACTCCAGGACTGCTGGACTGGCAGGCGTTGCACGGCAATTCGGTGCGCGCTATCTGCATCTGCCGGCCAATCCTGGTTACGGCGGCGCGCATAACGTGGCAATCCGGGAGGCCATGCTGGCTGGCAGCCAGTACCATGCCGTCATGAATCCCGACATTCATTTTGGCGCCGACGTATTGCCGGCGCTGATCGGTTACATGGAATCCAATCGCGACATCGGCCTGCTGGCGCCGCGTGTACAGTATCCTGACGGCCAGCCGCAGTATCTGTGCAAGTTGCTGCCAAATCCACTCGACATGCTGGTGCGTCGCTTTCTTCCGGCGCTGCACCGGCGCAGTGGTCGTCAGGCACAGTATGAATTGCGCAATAGCGGTTATGACAAGGTGATGGATGTGCCGGTTCTCTCGGGCTGCTTTCTGGTGGTTCGCACTTCGGTACTGTCGCTAAGCGGGCTGTTCGACGAGCGCTTTTTCATGTATTTCGAGGATGTCGATTTGACGCGGCGCATCGGCGCGGTTGCGCGAACGGTGTATTACCCGCATGTGAAGATCGTTCATGAGTATGCCAAGGGCTCGTACAGAAACGCAGTGTTGATGCGCCATCACCTTGAATCGGCCGTTCGCTATTTCAACAAGTGGGGATGGTTTTCCGATGCGGATCGGTCAACCATCAATAACGCCGCACTGAAAAATGTACACACCTGAGCGCGCCTGCAGGACAAGGCAGCAGCCGAGTCTTTTGTCATCACCTTGCAAAGACTGATGTGCGAAGCAGCGCTTTTTTGGCTTCAGCAACGGCAATTATCCAGGCACGCGATTCCGGAACCGCCAGGCTATCCATATCTTTTGCAAATTGCGGGCTCTGCAACCACGCGTCCAAGTTCGGATCGCACACCAGCGCAGCGCCAGTGCGCGCTTTGTAGTCTGCTAACACTGGCGTGAGCACGCGAACCGGATCGATGACGCGTTTGCGTTGATTGGCCGGGTCGAGACCGCGCTCGTCAAGATAGTCCCCTGTCTGCACGGCGCCCTGGTAATTGCGATCGAGTTCGGATGCCTGGGCCAAATGGGCTTCTGCCGGGTTGGCGGATGCCTTGCCTTTGAATTCGCCGACAAGCTGCTCCAGGTAATTCAACTCCCAAAATGTTTTCAAAATCAGTACAGCCGCCTGCTTTTTCGGTAATGAACAGTGTTCGAAACCTGTGGCATAGAATTGCTCGTCAAGGCTGCCCTCGGAAGGATCGCCGAATGGATGACTGCAATCTTCGGGATCGATGAACATCGCGCCGAAACAGCCGCCCTGTTGCGTGTCGAAGTATGTTCCGTGCAGCGTGTTGTAATCGACCAGGCAAAGTGCGATGGAGTCCTGGGTAAAGCGCCTGCCCAGCGCCGTAAAGAACTGACCGGGTGCCAGCCCGCGCGGCAAGCGATTCGTCGCGCCCAGATAATTGCGGGCGATGGTTTTCAGATAATGTTCGAGGGCGTGCGTTCGTTGCGCGCCGACCTGCGTGCAGCTTTGGACGATGCCTGTCAGCGTCGGCACGTGCGCTTGCATGAAGTGGTCGAATGCCTGGCCGCGCATATAAAACGGCAAGATACGCTGCCCGTTCCGCATTTTATCGCGGGCTGCGGCCATGCCTGCATCGACCTGCTGGTGCAGCGCTTCCAGTTGCGCCGTGACGAGCGTGCCGCGGCCAAGCGCCGTATCCAGGTCAGCCCCTCCGGCCATGATTGCAGGAATACCCGCTGCGACATCCTGCAACACGTCTCGTACGAGCAGGAAACTGGCCGTTCTTCTTAGCGCTGTGCGCGCCGCAGGTGCGTTTCTGTCGACGTAGGCAGCCGACGGCAGCACCTGCGCATTGGTCAGATTCCGACCGCTGAGCCGGTCGCATGTCTCCAGATTGTCAATCGCCTGACGTGCGGCCGGGCCGCAAATCGGGCGCATTGTCTGGAGAATGGCCAGATGTGGATTTCTAGAGAAGGATGCTTCGTCGTCGGGCCTGGGTGGTGCGCTCGGCGCATGGTCCGGATTGCGGCGGGAAGATGCACTGGGAAATCGTGTATTCATTATTGTCTTCGGTTGTCACTTTGGCGGGGGCAAGTCGTTATCCTGGCGGCAATCCCGAGTTCGCAAGGCCACGACCTGGCATGGCACCTGGCGCGTCACGGGCGGCCTGCCATGTGCTTCCATTATGCTGATGGTCCTCGATTGCGCAGGTGTCAATCGATGCCCGAGGGCCGTGCGCATGGCAGTGGCACGGCCCGCGGCGTCCCACGCCCGTTGGGGAAATTTTTGGCGCGTTGCAGCACAACCTGCGTTGTCGGGCGGCATGTCGTTTGCCGCAGTGCGCTGCCAGCCCTGGTCTGCAACAGGCTGCCTGGCGCGACGATCAAAATAAGCGTGCATGTCGGTTTCATTCGGTTGTTAATATTGCCGAACAGACAATATCTTGCTTCGACCGGGTAGAAGTTGATTCGGCACAAGACAGCGCATGAAAAGCGAAGTGTTTTTCGTAATTCCGATTTGATGGAACAGACGGACGACAGGCGCGTCAAATGCGGCAAGATGCCGTGTCGCCGGCGCGGGGCTTCCGCGGAGAACTTCGCCGCGGCGTATAATCGCGAGCTTCCATAGAGCCGCGCCAACAACTCCGGTGTGCGGCCGCCAAATTCCTGAATCGAGCTTGAAATCATGTCCGAATCCCTTGTGCCACCCCTGCCTGCTATCGAACCAATCGAAAGCGTGCGCTTTGCCGACTTTGGCCTGGCGCCGGAAATCCTGCGGGCGCTGACCGACCAGGGTTACGTCCATCCGACGCCGATTCAGGCCGAAGCCATTCCGATCGTGCTGCAGGGGCGTGACGTCATGGGTGCGGCGCAAACCGGTACCGGCAAGACCGCCGGCTTCTCGCTGCCGATCATCCAGTTGCTGCTGGCTCACGCAAGCACCAGCATGTCGCCCGCCCGCCATCCGGTGCGCGCCCTGATCCTGACGCCAACCCGCGAACTGGCAGACCAGGTCGCTGAAAACGTCAAGGCCTATTCGCGCCACACGCCGTTGCGCTCGACCGTGGTATTCGGCGGCATGGACATGGCGCCGCAGACGGCGGCACTGCGCGCCGGCGTCGAGATCGTGATTGCAACGCCCGGGCGCCTGCTCGACCACGTACAGCAAAAGACCCTGAACCTGTCGCAGACCCAGATTCTGGTGATGGACGAAGCCGACCGCATGCTCGACATGGGGTTCCTGCCTGACTTGCAGCGCATCATCAACCTGCTGCCGAAAAAGCGTCAGAACCTGATGTTCTCGGCAACGTTTTCCACCGAGATCAAGCGGCTGGCCGGCAGTTTTCTCAACGATCCGGTAACGATCGAAGTCGCCCGCAGCAACGCCACGGCAGACCGGGTCACGCAAGTGGTCTACAAGGTCGACGAAGACAGCAAGCGCGACGCCGTTTCGCATCTCATTCGCGGACGCGACCTGAAACAGGTGCTGGTCTTTTCCAACACCAAGATCGGTGCATCGCGCCTGGCGCGGCAACTCGAGCAGGAGGGCGTCAAGGCCTCTGCCATTCACGGCGACAAGTCGCAGTCCGAACGCATGGCCGCGCTCGAAGCCTTCAAGAAGGGCGATATCGATGTGCTGGTCGCAACCGACGTGGCGGCGCGCGGCCTGGACAGTTCGGACCTGCCCTGCGTGATCAATTTCGACCTGCCCTACAACGCCGAGGACTATGTGCACCGGATCGGCCGCACCGGCCGTGCCGGTGCTTCGGGCGACGCCATTTCGCTGTACTCCGACAAGGACGAGCGGCTGCTGGTCGATATCGAAAAAATGATCCGACACAAGTTCGTGCCGGCGCAGTTGATCGGTTTCGTGCCGCACGGCGCACGCCCCAATGGCGGTGCGCCTTCGGCCGAGCGCGGCGAACGACCCGAGCGTCGGCCACGGCGTGACGAAACCGTGCGCAGCCCGCAGGAGAACCCGACCGCTTCGGTGCCGCCCGCCGCGCGCAGCGCCTATGGCCCGGCGCCGCGCCGGGAAAAGGTCGATCCCTGGTTTCTCAAGCCGTATGAGCCCGAGCCGACCGCTGCGCCGCAACCGGCGCAGTCAGCCGGTGTCGCCAAGCAGCCGAAGACGCGCGTTGCAGCACTGCTGGGTGGCATGCCGAAACGCTGAACGTTGAGCCGGTGATCCGGATCGTCGCAAGTGCGGCGTCTGTGCAGGTCATGCAGGTCATGCAGGTCAGCCCGGGTGCATTGCCGCCCAGAGCGGCACGGCACGCCGCCAGAAGTCTTCCGGTGCATGCGGGTGATCCATGGGCAGGCCAAGCAGCCGCGCCGCAGCCAGCAGGGACTTTTCGATACCGTCATGCGCCAGTGGCGCGGCGCCCGTTTGCTTCGAGAGTTTTTCACCGGCCTGATTGCGCATCAGCGGTACATGCAGATAGCGCGGCGTCGGCAGTCCGAGCAGGCGCTGAAGGTGGATCTGCCGTGGCGTCGAATCCAGCAGGTCCACGCCCCGTACCACATCCGTGATCGCCTGGGCCGCGTCGTCGACCACGACTGCCAGCTGGTAGGCCCAGAAACCGTCTGCGCGCCGCAAGACGAAGTCGCCCGCCTCGCTTGCCAGGTGCTGCGCCTGACGGCCGCAACGCCGGTCTTCGAAGACGATGCATTCCTCCATGGCGCCGAAGTCAGGCACCTTTACCCGCCAGGCGCGCGCAGTCCGGCCGCAAGCCATGCCCGAGCGGCAGGTGCCGGGATAGACCGCCGGTGCATTGCGGGTTGCCGGCGAGCCGGCGCCGGCGTCCGGGTCGGCGATTTCCTTGCGCGAGCAGCAGCAGGGGTAGACATGCTGCGCCAGTTGTGCAAATGCAGCTTCGTAGAGGTGGTTGCGCCGGCTCTGCCAGAGCACCTCGCCATCCGGTGCCATGCCGCAAGCTGCCAGCGTCTGCAGGATCGACGCTGCGGCGCCCGGCGCCGTGCGCGCCTGGTCAACATCCTCGATGCGTATATGCCAGAGGCCCTGCTGCGCCCGCGCATCGAGAAAGCTGGCCATGGCGGCGACCAGCGAGCCGGCGTGGAGTGCTCCGGTGGGCGAAGGCGCAAACCGCCCTGCGTAGGGAGAACATGTCATCGGTCGGGCGCCTCAGCCATGCGGCGCGGTCTTATCGCCAGCCGCAGCCCCCGTTTGCGCCCGCTCATATGTTCAATAGGGAAGTTGTCGTGCATGCGAATCGAAGCCGGTCCGTCGCGCGTCGTGCCAGTTCCCAGGTGTGCACGTCCGGTCGATCATGTCGGCTTTCCGAGGTGACTCCAGGGTTCAGGTTCATGCGCAAGCCGCCCGTTCAGTAAATTTCAGTGGGATGTCGAAGATTATGGCCTGTTTCAGCCCTGCGCCGGGCGCTATAGTAAGGCCATGGACAATTGTCATCAATTTCAGGAGAAACCCATGATCACCTTGCGCAAGTCGGAAGAACGCGGCCATGCAAACCACGGCTGGCTCGATTCCCACCACAGCTTTTCTTTTGCCGGCTATCAGGATCCGCAGCACATGGGATTCGGCCCGCTACGGGTCATCAACGAAGACCGTATCACGCCCGGCGCCGGTTTCGGCACGCACGGGCACAAGGACATGGAAATCATCAGCTACGTGCTGGAGGGCGAACTGGCGCACCAGGACAGCATCGGCACCGGCAGCGTCATCCGCCCGGGTGACGTGCAGCGCATGAGCGCCGGCAGCGGCGTGCAGCATTCGGAATTCAATCATTCGCAGGAAAAGGGCGCACATTTCCTGCAGATCTGGATCGAACCGAACGTTACGGGAATTGCACCGAGCTACGAGGAAAAGCGTTTTGCGGTCGAAGAAAAACAGGGCAGGTTAAGGCTCGTGGCATCGGGCGACGGGCGCGACGGGTCGGTCCTGATCCACCAGGACGCTTGTCTGTATGCCGGGCTGTTCGATGGCGGACAGTCGGTGGAAATGCCCATCGCGCCGGGACGGCTCGCGTATGTACATGCGGTGCGGGGCGAGGTGATCGTCAACGGCACGCTGCTGCAAGCCGGTGATGCAGCAAAATTCACCGCGGAGGAGCGTTTGCATATTGCCAATGGCAGCCAGGCCGAGGTCCTGGTGTTCGATTTACCGAGATGATGCGCCGGCCTGAATTGCCGCGTCCCGTTTCTGCGATAGAGTCGCACCGAAGCATGGCGTAAAAGTGCATCCACGCAGAAATGAAGCATCAATGGTTTGCCCGGCGCACACACACGGGTACAGTCCTGCCGAAGTTATCAATTTGTAACAGCAAGTTGTTATTCGGCGTGGTTTGATTGCCGTTTTCGACCAGCCATGCAAGGGGCAGGGTTTTGTATTTGAAAAATACGCCGTCGGCAAATCTGCATCCTGAGCGGCCTTCACCGAGCCCCGTGCGACGTTCGCATGCTGACATGCCGGGCATGGTCGCTGCTTCGGAAACGGGCGGCGCACTGCAGGCAAAGCGCGTAGCGATTCTGCTATGCACCTACAACGGCAGCCGATTTCTGGAAGAGCAGCTCGCTTCGATCTGCGCGCAGGATCATGCGAACTGGACCATCGAGGTGTCGGACGACGGCTCGACAGACGACACGAAGGCCATCATCGGGGCATTGCAGGCAAGTGCTTCCATGCGGATTTCTGCGGTGAAAGCGGGACCTGCTCGAGGATTCGTCGCAAATTTCCTTTCGTCCGCGCAAAACGCATCGGACTCTGCCGATTATTACGCCTTTTCCGATCAGGACGATCTTTGGGAGAAGGACAAGCTCAGTCGGGCGGTGGCATGGCTGGACACGATCGATCCTGCCATTCCAGCGCTATACTGCTCGCGCACCCGTCTGGTCGACGCGAGCAACCGCGAAATCGGCCTGTCGCAGTTGTTTTCCAAGCCGCCCAGTTTTGCCAATGCCCTCGTTCAAAGCATTGCCGGAGGTAACACGCTTGTCTTCAACCAGGCTGCCAGACGGTTGCTTGCCGACGCCGGTGTCGCCGATGGGGTGGTGTCGCACGACTGGTGGTTCTATCTTCTGGTAACCGGTTGTGGCGGTCGTGTACAT
>JANXSS010000410.1 GCA_025356535.1 Herminiimonas sp. | reverse complement strand
CCGACATGGGCGCCTTCATGGTGATCGCCATCATCGCCATGGGCATCCTGTTTCTGGGCGGCGTGAACGCGCGCATGTTCTTTGTCATTGCCATGCTGATGGTGGTGGCATTCGCCGTGATGGTGATGACCAGCCAGTGGCGTCGGGAGCGGCTGTTTGCCTACCTCGACCCCTTTAGCGAGGCGCACGCACTGGGCAAGGGATACCAGTTGTCGCATTCGCTGATCGCCATCGGGCGCGGCGAGATATTCGGCGTCGGCCTCGGCGGCAGCGTCGAAAAGCTGCACTGGTTGCCGGAAGCGCATACCGACTTCCTGCTGGCCGTGCTGGGCGAGGAGTTCGGCCTGGTCGGCGTGCTGCTCGTCATCTGCCTGTTCCTCTGGCTGACGCGCCGCATCATGCACATCGGCCGCCAGGCTATCGCGCTGGACCGCGTGTTTGCCGGATTGGTAGCGCAAGGCGTCGGCATCTGGATCGGTTTTCAGGCCTTCATCAACATGGGCGTGAACCTGGGCGCCTTGCCGACCAAGGGCCTGGGGCTGCCGCTGATGAGCTTTGGCGGCTCCGCGATGCTGATGAACCTGGTGGCGCTGGCCATCGTGTTGCGCGTCGATTACGAGAACCGTGTGCTGATGCGCGGAGGTCGCGTATGAGCCGGGTTGCACTGGTCATGGCCGGCGGCACGGGCGGCCACATCTTCCCGGGTCTCGCCGTGGCCGAGGAATTGCGTTCGCGCGGCTGGCAGGTTCACTGGCTGGGCGCGCCCGGCAGCATGGAGCAGCAACTGGTGCCGCCACGTGGCTTTGCGTTCGAGCCGGTGCAGTTCGGTGGCGTGCGCGGCAAGGGACCGTTGACATTGCTCCTGTTGCCATTGCGGTTGCTGCGCGCGTTCTGGCAAAGCATCGGTGTGATCCGTCGCGTGCGGCCCGACGTGGTCCTGGGTCTCGGGGGCTACATCACTTTTCCGGCCGGCATGATGAGCGTACTGCTCGGCAAGCCGCTGGTGTTGCACGAACAGAACTCGGTCGCAGGCCTGGCCAACCGGGTCCTTGCGACCGTGGCCGACCGCGTGTTCAGCGCCTTCCCGAACGTGTTGAAGAACGCCCGTTGCGTGGGCAACCCGCTGCGCGCGGGCTTCCTGTCGCAGCCCGATCCCGAAACGCGGTTCTCCGGACGCAGTGGCCCGCTCAAGCTGTTGGTGGTCGGCGGCAGCCTGGGTGCCGCGGCACTCAATGCCGTGGTGCCGAAGGCGCTTGCGCTGGTGCCTGTTGCACTGCGCCCGGTCGTGCTGCACCAGAGCGGCGCGAAGCAGATCGACGCGCTGCGTGCCAATTACGCGGCAGCCGGTGTCGATGCCGAACTCACGCCATTCATCGACGACACCGCTGTGGCTTATGCCACCGCCGACCTGATCGTGGCGCGGGCCGGTGCCAGCACCGTGACTGAGCTGGCAGCGATTGGCGCTGCCGCGCTGTTCGTGCCTTTTCCTTCTGCAGTCGACGACCACCAGACCACCAACGCCCATTTTCTGGTCGATGCAGGCGGTGGCTGGCTGGTGCAGCAAACTGATTTCACACCCGAGCTGCTGGCCGACCTGTTGCAAAAGACAGAGCGCCCAGCCCTCATGGAACGGGCCATGAAGGCCCAGACAATGCAAAAAATTCACGCCCTGGACGAAGTCGTCCGCGCCTGCGAAGAGCTGACCGTATGAAGCACGCGATTCGTCACATCCATTTCGTCGGAATCGGCGGCTCGGGCATGAGCGGCATTGCCGAAGTGCTGTTCAACCTGGGCTACCGGATCTCGGGCTCGGACCTGTCCGACAGTACAACGCTGAAGCGACTCCAGGGACTGGGCATCACCACCTGCATCGGCCATGCGGCGGCGCACATCGCAGGCGCCGACGCGGTCGTGACCTCGACGGCCGTCAAGGCCGACAACCCCGAGGTGATTGCTGCACGCGAGAAGAAAATTCCCGTGGTGCCGCGTGCCTTGATGCTGGCCGAGCTGATGCGGCTCAAGCAGGGCATCGCCATTGCCGGCACGCACGGCAAGACCACGACGACGAGCCTGGTGGCGAGCGTGCTGGCGGCTGCCGGACTCGATCCGACCTTCGTCATCGGCGGGCGCCTCAACAGCGCCGGCGCCAACGCCAAGCTTGGCAGCGGCGACTACATCGTGGTGGAGGCCGACGAGTCGGACGCCTCGTTCCTGAACCTGCTGCCCGTCATGGCGGTCGTCACGAACATCGACGCCGACCACATGGAGACCTACGGGCACGACTTCGCCAACCTGAAGAAGGCCTTCGTCGATTTCCTGCATCGCATGCCGTTCTATGGTGTGGCGATTCTGTGCACCGACGACGCGGCCGTGCGCGACATCGTGGCCGAAGTCACCTGCCCGGTGACCAGCTACGGTTTCGAGGAGGGCGCGCAAGTGCGTGCCCTCAACGTGCGTCCGGTCGGCAGCCAGATGCATTTCTCCGTCCAGCGACGCAATGGCGTGGT
>JANXSS010000357.1 GCA_025356535.1 Herminiimonas sp. | reverse complement strand
CCGGTGCCGGCTGCACCGTGCAGCAGGATGGCATGCGGCATGCGCCCGCGCAGCTGCTGCAGCGCCAGCCATGCATTTTGTTGCCAAGGTAATAACTGCGTCTGCATCAGGGAGTGGGGATTTTCTTAAAGTAAATTCTAGATGAAGATGCATTTCTTAATTTAATCAACGTCTTGTGCTGATTTTATTATGTGACTTATCAATATCTTTAAAAAATCAAATATTTCCAATTAAATCATATGGTTGGGATTAATTCTTCAAGCATTTTATGAATATCGGGAATCGGCCTGGTGGCGTCGATGATCCGGAAACGCTCGGGAAACTCGGCGGCACGGCGCAGGTATTCGAGGCGGGTCGCTGCAAAGAAATCGGCTTGTTCCTGTTCGAACTTGTCGAGAGTGCGACTCGCGGCCAGACGCTGGCGCGCTACCGCCAGCGGTACGTCGAAGAGCAGCGTCAGGTCCGGTTGCAGGTGCGGATGCACCCACGACTCCAGTGCCGCGAGCTTGTCCAGCGACAGTCCGCGCCCGCCGCCCTGATAGGCAAAGGTGGCGTCGGTAAAACGGTCGGAAATCACCCAGTCGCCGCGCGCCAGCGCCGGTTCGATCACCTGCGCGAGGTGCTCGCGGCGGGCAGCGAACATCAGCAGCGCTTCGGTTTCCAGGTGCATGCGCTGATGCAGCAGCAGTTCCCGCAGCGCTTCGCCGAGTGCCGTGCCGCCCGGCTCCCGCGTGGTGACGACCGCGTGGCCGGCCGCGCGCAGCAGGTCGGCCAGGAAAGCGACATGGGTCGATTTGCCCGCGCCGTCGATGCCCTCGAAGGTGATGAATTTTGCCTGGTTCATGAAGGTGCGGCCTCTAGCGTTGGTACTGGTTGACCGCCCGGTTGTGGTCGACAAGGGTATCCGAAAACTGACTGCTGCCGTTGCCGCGCGACACAAAATACAGGGCGGTGCTTTTTACCGGATGCAGCGCCGCCTGCAGCGATGCGGCGCCCGGCAGGGCGATCGGGGTCGGCGGCAGGCCGACGCGGGTATAGGTATTGAAAGGCGTATCGGTCTGCAGGTCGCGTTTCCGGATCTGGCCCTGGTAACGCTCGCCCATGCCGTAAATGACGCTCGGATCGGTCTGCAGCAGCATGCCGCGCTTCAGGCGGTTGACGAACACGCCGGCGATCTGGCCGCGCTCGGCGTGCCGGCCGGTCTCCTTTTCCACGATCGACGCCATGATCAGCGCCTGGTATGGCGTTGCATAGGGCAGATCGGCGGCACGCTGGCGCCAGCCTTCGTCGAGCTTTTTCTGCATCACGGCATAGGCCTGGCGGTAGACCTGCAGGTCGCTGGAATTCTTTGCAAAAAGGTATGTATCGGGAAAGAACATGCCTTCTGCGGCGGTGGCACCGGGCGCGACCCTGGCCAGCAGTTCCTGCTCGCTCCACTGTGCGGTTTCATGCTTGAGGGCCGGATGTGCGGCGACTGCGCGGCGCATCTGGGCAAAGGTCCAGCCCTCGATGATTGCCAGCGACTCCTGGGCGAACTCGCCGCGCACCAGCTGTTCGATGAGCCGCAGGGGCGTCGTGCCTGGCTTGAAGGTATAGCTGCCGGCCTTCATGCGGGCGCTCTTGCCGGTTGCGCGGGCGACGAGTTCGAGCAGCCGGGGGTCGACCGGCACGCCGGCCGCTGCAATCTGTTCGGTGCTGCCGCGCACGCCACTTCCGGGCGCGATCGTGAAGTCGAGCGGCGCGGCCGTCGGCGCCGTGACAGGCTGCATCGCCCAGTACGCAATCGCAGCGGCGCAAAGAAGGATGACCAGCAGCAGCGGAAGAAATAGTTTTTTTATCAAGGACGGACTCGGCGGCGTAGGTCAGGTGGTGCGGGTTAGGTGGTGCTGGTCGGGTGAAGCAAGGCAGGAGGCGCTTCGCGGCGACGCCCCGGTGCGGTGTCCAGCCGATATGATACCGGCGCACGGACACGCTTGCCCGATTGCGCCGGCGCCGGCAGCAGAACTGCAGCGCCACTATAATCAAGCCGTCGCGACGTGCATGCCCGACGGCGCGCCAGCCTGCCCTGGGCACGTCGTCGGCAGCGTCATATGATAATGGACGATTCATCAACCCGTGTTTTTTTGACTGAGCCTATGCAACGCTGGATCGATTTTCTCGAACGACATGGCGCATGCGGCATCGATGCCGAATCGCTTGCCACAGGCGGCTTTGGCGCGCCGCAAACCGATGCAACGCCTGTGACCAATTTCATGACGCCGCTGACCGACCATGGCCTGATCGTGGTCGCCGGCGCCGATGCATCGGCTTTCCTGCATAACCAGCTGACCAACGACGTCACGCACCTCGGTGCGGCCGAAGCGCGACTGGCGGGCTATTGCACGCCGAAGGGACGCCTGCTGGCCAGTTTCCTGGTCTGGAAGTCCGACGGCGAAATCCTGCTGCAACTGCCGCGCAGCCTGCAGGCGGCCATCCAGAAGCGCCTGCAGATGTTCGTCATGCGCGCCAAGGCGAGCCTGGCCGATGCGGCGGTGTCGCGGGTACAGCTCGGGCTGGCCGGGCCGGCTGCTGCGGCCGTTCTGCAAAACTGGTTCGCCACACTGCCCGATGCGCCGTACCGCAAGGTCGATGCCGATGCCGGCACGCTGATCCGGCTGGCCGACACCGGCGAGATGGGCGGCCCGACTGCTGCCGGCGTGGCCCGCTATGTCTGGATCGCCGCGCCGCAAACGCTGGAGGACGCCTGGCCGACGCTGGCGGGGGCCTTGCAACCGGCCGGCGCCGGTGCCTGGTCGCTTGCGGGGATTCGGGCCGCAGTGCCCGTCATCACCGTCGCTACCCAGGAAAAGTTCGTGCCGCAGATGATCAATTTCGAAGCCGTCGGCGGCGTGAATTTCCAGAAGGGCTGCTACCCCGGCCAGGAGATCGTCGCTCGCAGCCAGTATCTCGGCAAGTTGAAGCGCCGCATGCAACCGGCAACCGTGCCTGCGCAGGCAGCTGCCGGCATGGAGGTGTTTTCCGACGACGATCCCGCACAGGCGTGCGGCACCGTGGTCAATGGCGCGGCAATCGATGCCGGCAGCAGCGCCTGCCTGGTCGAAATCAAGCTCGCCGCGCTCGACTTTCCGGTGCACCTGGGCGCGCCCGACGGTCCGTTGTTGACCTTTCAAGCGCTGCCCTACGCACTGGCCGATGCCGAGCGTCCGGATCTGCGCTGAGATGCTTGTTAATGCGTGGCGGCAATGTTACAGGCATACAAAATTGCATCGAATTTGCATGCATATCGGATGCATGTAAATAATAATTCTCTACGCAACTTTATGTGCAGCACCCCGACGTGCCGCCAGGGTTGGCCGGACAAAAACAATGGACCTGTACATCTATTATCGTGCGGCCGAAGCCGATGCGCCCGCAGTGCTTGCCGAAGCTGGCAACCTGCAGCAGCAATTGCGCGCTGCCTGTGGCGTGCAGTGTGCGTTGAAGCGCCGCCCCGTGCCGGTTGACGGGCGGCATACCTGGATGGAGGTGTATCACGCCGTACCCGACGATTTTACGCAGCAGGTCGACCGCATGCTGACGCAGACGACGCTGCTGCGCCTGATCGACGGTGCCCGCCATACCGAATATTTTCTGGATTGCCCGCCATGTGCCTGATTGTCTTTGCGTGGAAAGTGATACCCGGCGTGCCCCTGATCGCTGCGGCAAACCGCGATGAATTCTATGACCGGCCTGCCGCACCGGCGGCCTGGTGGGACGACCATCCGCAGGTCTATGCCGGGCGCGACCTGCGCGGCGGCGGCACCTGGCTTGGCGTGTCGCGCGAGGGCCGCTTCGCAGCGCTGACCAACATTCGCGCCCCGGGTGAGCGGCGCGACGACGCACCCTCGCGCGGCGCCCTGGTGGCGGATTTCCTGAGCGGCGCCGAAACCCCGCAAGCATACGTCCAGCGAATGCAGTGCGGCACGGACGACTTCAACGGCTTCAATCTGCTGATCGGCGACGACCACACCATGATCTGGTATTCGAACCGTCGGCGCGAGGATGTGCGCAACGGCCAGCCACTGGCGCCGGGCATCTATGGCCTGTCCAACGACAGTCTCGACGCGCCCTGGCCGAAGGTCGTCCGTACCAAGGCGCAGTTTGCCAGCATGCTGTGCCAGGGTGCGCCGCAAGAAGCGTATTTCGAGATGTTGAGCGACACCAGCCGGGCGTCGGACTGCCGCCTGCCGAAAACCGGCGTCAGCCTGGAAATGGAGCGCATGCTCTCGGCCGTCTGCATCGAGTCGCCGCACTACGGCACGCGGGTGTCGACGGTGGTGCAGCTGCATGCCGACCGTACGGTGCGGCTTGACGAACGCGCGTTGCGCTAGGGCAGATTTCAGCATGGCATACGCGCGCTGCGCACCGCTTCGAACCACATTGCGGCGTTGCACTTTGCTGGTGTAGCCCGCTATACGGCGCTACACGGCGCACCCTGCACCCTGCACTGCGGTCCGAATCGATATGCATCACGCATGCACATTTCGAATTCTGCCCTAAAACGCGCCGCATCCCGTCCGGCAAGACGGCACGCACCCGGCGATCGAAACCAGTTGCTGCGGCCTTGACCGGCGCACTGGCCGCGCTGCCGGCCAGTCAATAACCCGTGCGTCACCCGCAACACCGGCGCTGACGAACATCCCGACACCTGAACCACTGCCGCCGCATCCGGCGGACCGGTGCCATCGAACCGCCCCGCCCCTCCCTTCAAGTCCGCACGCATGCACCTGGGCCTTCCTGGCTCCGGTCGCCCTCCGCAAAAAATAGCCCATCCAATCCGACAGCGAAAACCCTTGTCATTCAATTAATCAGTTCGTGCTGGATGACCTCGCGCCATGCCCCGCAACGCCCGCGCCGCGCCGCGCCCAAAAAATACACATAGATTCACAAAAAATCCCTTATAAACGGTAGCAACTTTCTTAAATACGTTGAATTAAACAATTAAGAATGGTTTACGTTACAAATTTAACGATTGTTCACGTTTCAAACGTTTTTAACGAATTAATTACCGTTTTCACATGCTATTTTGTCGTGATGGTCAATCTGACAGTAAAATAACGCGGAAACTAGGGGTTAAATTCACCTGGAAAATGGTTATTTACCGCTGTGATGCCTGAATAAAAATGATTTTGTTAATTTTTTCTGGCTAGTAATTCACAAATAATTTCACCGTGGTAAATAACTTTAAGGGTTCAACATGTCTAATTTCAAACTTGTTTCAATGGTCGCACCCGCATTGATTCTCCTTTCAACCCAAGCCGTGGCAGCACCGATCCTGACCGGAGACCTGGCGAAGCTGACAGTGTTTGCCGATACGTACATGACGACCGGCGCCAATACGCAAATCCTCGGCAACGTCACTTCAGGCGATGTCGAAACGACTGGCGCGGGCTCCCGTGTGGTCGGCAATGTCATTTCAGGCGGTGCCGCCAATGTCGGCGCGTCCATCGTCGGTGGCAGTCAAACGACGATCAGCGTCGGTGGTTTCATCTCGTCGGGCGGCCTGGTCACGACGGGCGACGGCTCCATTGTCAAGGGTGACATCACCTCGAGCGGCGCTGCCAACATCGGGGCAAATGCCCAGGCCCGCAGCAACGTCACATCCGGCGATGTCGGCACGGCTGCCGCGAACGCCGTCATCTCGGGCAACTTCACCTCCGTCGGTGCCGGCACGATTGGCGCCAACGCAAGGGTCGGCGGCACCATGGCAACCGGTGGCCTGGCCACGGTCGGCGCCAACGCTTTCGTCGGCGCCGACGTCAATGCCGGCGGCAATACGGCGATCTCGGCAAGTGCCACGGTCAACGGTACGGTTTCGTCATCGATGACCACAGCTGTCTCGCCAAGCCTGACTTCCACTTTGACGCAGTCGATCCTGGACTATGTCGCATCGGTTGCATCGCAAGTGCGCGCCACGCAGACAGCCCTGACGAACTATGTGATGTCCGGCATAAGTTCGCCTACGGTTCTGGCAGCCACGATGACCGTCGATACGACGCTCAACGCTGGAATGTATAGCGCGGCCAGCCTGTCGACGACGGCGGGCACAACGCTCTCCCTCGATGCAGACCACAAGGATAACCAGATCTGGATCTTCAATATTGCCGATATCCTGTCCTTCGGCGGCACGTCGAAGGTCAAGATCATCAATGGCGGCGCCAACGAACAGGTGTTCTGGAACGTCGGCGCGGGCCAAGCCAAAAGCGGCGATGGCGCCGAGATCGTCGGTACGATCCTGGCCAAGGACTTCGTCATGATCGGGGCAAATTCCACCGTGGCGCCTACGGACGGTACCTGTGGCGGCGTGTTTTCGCAAACGTCGTATGTGTCCACCGGCGCCAACGCCATCATCGGCGGCAAGGGCTGCAACGAACCCGCTGCACCGACCCCGACAAACGTTCCGGAACCTGCCACCTTCAGCCTGATGCTGGCAGGACTGGCCCTGATCGGCTATCGGGCCCGTTCTAAAAAATAAGCGGTTTGCCTGCCTGCTGCCGGCCGGGTGCAACAGCATCTGCCCGGCTGCAGACGGATAACACCGGCTGGAAATGGCGCACACGACAATAGCGAAACTGTTGTTGCGGTGCGCCGCTTGCATTTACGGTACCCGGGTTCGGCGCATGCCAGCGCGATGCGCGCCCGAAGTGCCAGCGCTTGCGCAGTACGCCGTCGTCGATTCCACCCTTGCAGAGTCGTACGCTCCGAGGCCGACACCACCAACCGGGTACGCTCCGAGACAGCCATGGCAATCTCCCATTACCGTCCTCTCTTGAGGCACAGGTCGCGGCAGATCGCGTGACTAGCAAATGAATTTTTGAGTCAGACCGCTAGAGCAGATCTCGCAAAGGCATCCGCGCGCTAGGCACCGCTTCAAACCACAGCGCGGCGTTGCAGCGCGCTTGTGCGGCCTGCCGCACGGCACTTCCCGCGCCTTGCACTGCGGTCCGAATCGCTACGCAACACGCCTGCGCCATTTCGAATTCTGCTTTTGGCATCGTTGCCGGCAAGGCAGCATCCGGCGCTGTGATGCCGTTCATGCGGTCCAGTGATCGACCATTTCGGCCAGCGCCGTGGCGGTAAATGGCTTGGCCAGGTAGTCGTCCATCCCGGCAGCCAGACAGCGTTCGCGGTCACCTTCGATTGCACCGGCGGTCAAGCCGATGATCGGTATGCGGGCCCTGCCCGCGGCGAGTTCGGCGGTCCGTGTTTGCCGGACCGCTTCGTAGCCATCCATGATCGGCATCATGCAGTCCATCAGCACCAGATCGTAAGACGACAGCGAAAGGGCCGCCAGGGCCAGGCCGCCATTTTCAGCCTCGTCGACGATCCAGCCGTTCCTGCTCATCAAAATCTTTACCAGGCGCCGACTGATTTCGGTGTCTTCCACGACCAGCACCCGCCGCGCCGACGGGGCGCCGCTGGTGGCCGGCGCCATCAGGAAAGCACCCTCTGCCGGCAGGCGCGGCGCATGCGGTAGCAACGGCGGGCGGGGCAACTCGGCAGGCACCGTCGGCATCTCGACTGCCGACGCAATGCCGCAGGGAATCGTGAACGCGAAGCGGGTACCGAAGCCGACGCGACTGCTGCAGGCGATCGAACCGTGCATCAGTTCGACCAGGCGCTTGCAGACCGTCAGCCCGAGACCGGTACCGCCATACTGGCGGCTGATGCTCGAGTCGGCCTGGCGGAACGGTTCGTAGAGGTGCAGCTGCGCTTCTTCGCTCAAGCCAAGGCCGGTGTCGACCACGGCAAACGACAACTCGGTCACGAAAGGATCGGTATCGCTCGAACGGATGGCGAGATGGACCGTGACCGTGCCGCTGGCGGTAAATTTTATGGCGTTGTTGACCAGGTTGACGAGAATCTGGCGTATGCGGATCGGGTCCGAGCTGAGACATAACGATTCCGGCGCATCACACTGCAAATCGAGCTTCAGATGCTTTTTTTCGGCTGCTCGCATTTGCAGGTTGACTACCTCGCGCGCCAGGGAAACCGGATGGAAAGCCATCGTTTCGATTTCCATGTGACCGGATTCGATTTTCGAAAAATCGAGAATTTCATCAATGATGCGCATCAGGCCGCGCGCGGCCTTGAAGCCATCGGAGGCAAAACCCTGCTGGTTCCGGTTCAGGCCGGATTCGAGCAACAGCTCCGACATGCCGAGGATGCCACTCATCGGCGTACGGATCTCATGGCTCATCATCGCTAGAAACCGCGACTTGGCGCGGTTTGCCGCTTCGGCTTCGGCCTGGAAAGCCATTGCGCGCAACGTATCGAGTTCATGCCGCTTGAGCAGTCGCGCCATCAAGAAAAATGCAATGGCAAGCGCCAGCACGCTGATCACGGTGACACCGGCGAGCAGTCGCGTGGTCTGACGCCAGCTGCTCAGGAAGACTTCATCGGTCACCGTGACATTGACGATGAGGGGATATCGCTTGACCAGGCGCGAGGCCCCCATCCGGTAGACACTGCGTGAATTTTCCGCTTCCCGGGGGCCGTTCTTGAGGATGACGTCATGCTCCTTTCCCTGCGAGATGATGTCGTAGGTCGAGCCGGTGAAAATTTTCTTGCCCATCGTGGCCTCGACCATCGGCCAGCGCGCCAGCAGCGTGAAATCCCGGCGAAACAGGGAAATGGCCGAATTCTCGCCAATGCTCACGTTGCGGAAAAAATCAGAAAAGAAGTCGCACGAGATGCCGATCAAAACCACGCCCAGAAACACGTGGTCGGCATTTTCCAGTCGCCGGCTCAGATAGAACGTCCATTTTCCGTCGCCCTTGTTGCGAACCGGTGTACTGAGAAACACGCCGCCGTCGACATGATCCCGATGATGGGAGAAGTGGTCACGATCGGCCAGGCTGATCGGCGGTGCAGGATAAGAGCGGGTAAAGTTGATGACATTGCCGTCGGCACCGACAATCGTGGCCACGCTGATCTGCGGCAGGCCGCTGATCTGGTTTCGCATCGTGTGAAACATGAACTCGTTGCCGAATACGGCGACCATCGCCGCCTGGTTCTCGATGTTTGCCACCTTCACCGTGTCGGCCAGCTCGTTGATGACCAGATAGGCCGAATTGACGGCCTGCGACGTGTTTTCGGCCAGGATCATGGACAGGTTGCTCAGTTCGCGGCGCCATTCCTCGATTGCGCGATCATAGAGAACCCGGCTGGCCAGAATGGCCGAGACGCTCAGCAGCACGATGACGGTGAGGCCAATGACGACGGTCGCATGATGCGCACCCACGCCGTGCCAGCGCGCCAGCGCCTGCAACCGGCTCAGTAGCGTCGTCGTTTTACGGTTCAGTGGCACTTCGTCATGCATTGGATTGTCTCAAGGGGCGCATGCACGGGACGTCATAAAGCCGCTTCGCCGGACGCATCGAAATTCTCCAGCGCCTGCACGACGGCTGCCATGACGGGTGCGAACGCCAACGCCAGTGCGGGCATTCGGCTGGCGACGGATTCATGGTGACGCCGAAAAGCAAGCACTTCGATCTCCTTGAGGATCGGGATGATTGCGCTCGCACCGATCAGGCCTGCCGCGCCGGCCATGGCATGGCTCTCGTGCCGGCTTGCTGCGCAATCACCGGCCTCCATCGCCGCTGCAAGCCGCCTGAAGATCGGCTCGGCCGTTGCAACAAAAATCGTCAGCAGCTCCCGGGCGAGCGCGCGATCGCCCGCTGCCGTGCTGATGAGAATGTCCAGGTCAAGGACCTGCAGCGCTGCGATGCACGGCGCAAGGCCATGCATCGCAGCGCGACCCGGTGCGCGACAATCAGGATGCAGCGCCACGGATGCCTTGCCTGCGCATGCGCTTGCGCAGGTCGCCGCAGGCGTGCCGGCAGGCCGATGTTGTCCGGGTGCTCATCCGGCGCGCGCAGCGCGCACCTTCTGGGCACAGCAGGCGCGCAGGAAACCGCGCAGCTCGTCGTAGTTCACCGGCTTTTCAAAAAAAACCACGCCGTCGGGCACCCCGCCGCGCGCGGCGATATCGTCCGGCGGCATGCCGGAAAGGATCGCGATGTTCATCTGCGCCAGGTCGGGGTACGACAGGATCGTGGTCACGACTTCGTAACCGTCTATGCCATCCATCATGATGTCGGCCAGCAGGATATCGGGCTTGCGGGTTGCGATCTCGACCAGTGCGCGATAACCGTTGTCGCAGAAATGCACGCTTGCCGGCAGATTCCAGGCGCGGATCTGGCGGTCGTATACCAGGCGCTGCATCTTGTCGTCTTCCACGATCAGGATCGTGAGGTCAGTATTGAGCGGCTTGGTCGCGGGGGCGCTAACCGGCGTCGGAGCAGCCAGCGTTCCTCTGTAGCACTGCACCGCGGCCAACGATATGCGGCGATGTCCACCCTTTGTTTTCCAGGCTTCGATCTCGCCACTCTCGACCAGTTGCTGCACGGACGTTACGGAAATACCCAGCATTTTGGCAGCCTGTTGCGTTGTGCAAATATCGGAGTCAGTCATGCCAAAGTTCCTTCAGAAAAACTTTTTACCACTAACAAATTTAACATTTAGCTTTATTTAGAGTGATTTGTACCCCTCATCATAGATTATTTTTATTTACGCAAAATATGTTTCTTGTTGTCTACCGTGGACAACTGCTGTACGCACCGGCGCCCTACAGGCCACGCCGGATGCGCGATTTCGCCAGCCGGACAGATTTATCTTTACTAAAAAAGCAGCATCCGGTTTTTTCCGGGTGATGGTTTTG
>JANXSS010000405.1 GCA_025356535.1 Herminiimonas sp. | reverse complement strand
GCTCGCGGCAGGAGAGGCCGTCGGTGTTGCCCAGCGTGGCAATCACGTCGAACTGCGGCGGGGTCAGGCCGAGTTCGCGGATGTGGGCGCCCGAGTAGGCCTCGAATGCCTGATAGCAGGTAACGAGGTGCCTCAAGGTGTGAAGGAATGGCTCGGGCACGAACAGCTCTTTGCATCGATGGTGAATTGATGATAGTTCGCGTTAGAACTAATCGTCAAGAACCATGGCGCTGATGCCGGTCATCCGCGCCTCAGCGCATTACGAAAAGAAGCGTACGACGGCGCCCAGGTCGGCGTGATCGATGACATGGGTGGCGGCCTGCCGCAGGATCGGCTTCGCACGATAGGCGATGCCGACCCCCGCGGCGGCCAGCATTGCCCGATCGTTCGCGCCATCGCCGATCGCGATGGTCTGGTCGGCGCGCAGGCCGAGCTCGTCACGGGTGCGCGTGAGCAGGGCGGCCTTGGCATTGGCGTCGAGGACATCCCCTACCAATCGTCCCGTCAGCCTGCCGTCCGCAATCTGGAGCTCGTTGCCGAACGCGTAGTCGAAGCCGAGCCGGGCCTCGAGCCGATCGGTGAAGAAAGTGAAGCCGCCCGACACGAGCATGGTGCGGACCCCGGCCTGTCGCAGCGCGTGCATCAGGTCTTCGGCACCCCCGCTCAATCGCAGGCGATCGTCGTAGACCTGTTGCAATGCCGCCGCGTCGAGGCCGGCGAGCGCGGCCACGCGACGCCGCAGGCTCTCGGTGAAATCGATGCGGCCCTGCATCGACGCCTCGGTGATGGCCGCCACCTCGGACTTGCGACCGGCGAGGTCCGCGATCTCGTCGATGCATTCGATGGTGATGAGGGTCGAATCCATGTCCATGACGAGCAGGCCGAAGTCCGTCAGTCGGCTGGCCGGCGCCACGAAGGCGGCGTCGACGCCGGCGGCCAGGGACTGCGTCGCCATTGCCTCGCGTATGTCGCGCGTGCAGCGGGCGTCGTCGCAGCGCCAGACGTGTGGGCCGACGGCTCGCGGCGCACTGGCGCCGGCCAGTGCCGCCAGCGTTTCGATGGCGCCGGGTGCGGCAGGGCTGGCGGCGGGTGTCTGCAATATCAGGTTCATGTACGGGGGTTCGCTGGGTTTCGTATCGATGTCGGGAGAACGTGTCGGCTGCATGTCGTCTGCAGGTTGTCTGCGTGTTGTCTGCACGACTCGCGCGCCTAGGCGACCAGGGCGCGGATGGTCGCCTTGACCTGCGCCACGCGGGAAGCCAGGTCGGGCATTGCAATCGTGATGCGCAGTTTGTCCTGGCCGTTCAACTTGATGTGGCGATTCTTCTGTATCAGGTCGATGATGCGCATCGCATCGATCGGCGGATTCGGTTCGAACTGCAGCAGGGCCGACTCGGCATGCGCATCGATCTTGACGATGCCGACCGGCTTTGCCGCCAGCCGCAGCCGATGGGTTTCGACCAGCGCCTTCGCGGCGTCGGGCAGCTTGCCGAAGCGGTCGATCAGTTCTTCCTGCAGGTCGTCGATGGCATCGCTGCGGTTGCAGTTGGCCAGGCGCTTGTAGAGCGAGAGCCGTTCATGGACGTCGCCGCAGAAATCCGACGGCAGCAGCGCCGGCACATGCAGGTTGATCTCGGTGGTGGTCGACATCGGCGCGGCCAGGTCCGGCTCCTTGCCTTCCTTGAGCGAGCGCACCGCTTCGTTCAGCATTTCGGAATACAGCTGGAAACCGATCTCGTGCATTTCGCCGGACTGGTTGTCGCCCAGGACTTCGCCGGCGCCGCGGATTTCCAGATCGTGCATGGCGAGATAAAACCCGCTGCCCAGTTCTTCCATCTGCTGGATCGCGTCCAGGCGGCGCTGCGCCAGCTTGGTCAGGCCCTGCAGGTCGGTCACCAGCAGGTAGGCATAGGCCTGGTGATGCGAGCGCCCGACGCGTCCGCGCAGTTGATGCAGCTGCGCCAGGCCGAACTTGTCGGCGCGATGCATGATGATGGTGTTGGCCGTCGGCACGTCGATGCCGGTCTCGATGATGGTGGTGCAAAGGAGGATGTTGTAGCGCTGCGCCACGAAGTCGCGCATGACTTTTTCCAGGTCGCGCTCGTGCATCTGGCCGTGCGCCACCGCGATGCGCGCCTCGGGCAGGATCGCTTCGAGCATCGCCCTGCGGTTCTCGATGGTCTCGACTTCATTGTGCAGGAAATACACCTGGCCGCCGCGCTTCAGTTCGCGCAGGCAGGCTTCGCGGATGATCGACTCGCCCTCGCTGCGCACGAAGGTCTTGATCGCCAGGCGTTTCTGCGGGGCGGTGGCGATGATGGAAAAGTCGCGCAGGCCTTCGAGTGCCATGCCGAGCGTTCTCGGTATCGGCGTAGCTGTGAGCGTCAACACATCGACCTCGGCGCGCAGGGCTTTCAAGGCTTCCTTCTGGCGCACGCCGAAGCGGTGTTCTTCGTCGATGATGACCAGCCCCAGGCGGGTGAACTTGACGTCGCTTGATAACAGCTTGTGGGTGCCGATGACGATGTCGAGGGTGCCGTCGGCCATGCCCTTGATCGCCTGCGTGATCTCCTTGCCGGTGCGAAATCGCGACAGTTCGGCGATCTTCACCGGCCAGTCGGCAAAGCGGTCGGCAAAGGTCTGCGCATGCTGCTCGGCCAAAAGCGTCGTCGGCGCCAGGATCGCCACCTGCTTGCCGCCCAGGACGGCGACGAAGGCCGCGCGCAGGGCCACTTCGGTCTTGCCGAAACCGACATCGCCGCAGATCAGCCGGTCCATCGGTTTGCCGCTGGTCATGTCGCCAATCACCGCGGTGATCGCCGCGGCCTGGTCCGGCGTTTCCTCGAAGCCGAAGCTCTCGGCAAAGGCTTCGTAGTCATGCGACGAAAACTCGAAGCTGTGACCTTCGCGAAGCGCGCGCCGGGCATACAGGTTCAGGAGTTCGGCGGCGGTGTCGCGGATCTGCTGCGCGGCGCGCCGCTTGGCCTTGTCCCACTGGCCGGAACCGAGCGAATGCAGCGGCGCGTCTTCCGGTGATGCGCCCGAGTAGCGCGAGATCACGTGCAGCTGCGACACCGGCACGTACAGCTTGGTGTCCTTGGCATATTCGAGATGCAGGAATTCGGTTTCGCCTTCGCCCAGGTCCATGCTGGTCAGGCCCATGTAGCGGCCGATGCCGTGGTTGACATGCACCACCGGGTCGCCGATCTTGAGTTCCGACAGGTCGCGCACCATGAACTCGACCTGGGTGACGGCTTCCTGCTTTTTCTTGCCGATGCGCCGGCCGGAGCCGGCGTAGAGCTCGGTTTCGGTGACGAAGACGACGTTGCCCAGCGCTTCACTCAAGGCAAAGCCGTCGTGCAGCGGCGCCACGCCCAGCATCAGCGGTGCGGCGGCTGTGAAAAAATCGGTGAAGCCGTCGCAGGGCGCGGGCGCCAGACCGTATTCGGTGAAGTACTGCTGCAGGGTCTCGCGGCGGCCGTTCGATTCGGCGCAGACCAGCACGCGCCGGCCGGTGTTCTCGCTCGCAGCCAGGTAGGCGCGAAACGCCGCCAGCGGATCCTCGACGCGCCGGTTGACGGCGATGTTGGGTAGCAGAGCCGACAGCTCCGAGGGCGCGTCGTCGCGGCGCACGATCCAGCGACCGTAGGGTTTTGCCAGGGTGAAGAAATCCTCGTCCGACAGGAACAGCCGCTCGGGCGCCAGGAGCGGACGCTCGCGGTCGGCCTTCAGGAATTTGTAGCGCGAATTGGTATCGCTCCAGAAGCGCTTGATCGCCGCATCGATGTCGCCGACCAGGGCAAAGGTGACGTCGCCGGGCAGGTACTGGAACAGGGTGGCGGTCTCGTCGAAGAACAGCGGCAGGTAATACTCGATGCCGGCCGAGGCGATGCCGTGGCCGATGTCCTTGTAGACTGCCGAGCGGCTCGGATCGCCCTCGAAGACTTCGCGCCAGCGGCTGCGAAATGCATTGCGCGCCACCTCATCCATCGGAAACTCCCGGCCCGGCAGCATGCGCACTTCGCGCACCGGATAGAGCGAGCGCTGCGTGTCGGCGTCGAAGGTGCGGATGGTCTCGATGACGTCGCCGAACAGGTCGATGCGGTAGGGCAGGGCAGAGCCCATCGGAAAGAGGTCGATCAGGCCGCCGCGCACCGAGTATTCGCCCGGCGACATGACCTGCGCCACATGGGTATAGCCGGCCAGGGTCAGCTGCGCCTTCAGGCGCGCCTCATCCAGGGTTTCGCCCTGCTTGAAAAAGAAGGTGTAGCCGGCCAAGAATGCCGGCGGCGCCATGCGCACCAGGGCGGTGGTGGCCGGCACCAGCAGCACGTCGCACTGGCCGTTCTGGATTTCATAGAGCGTTGCCAGCCGTTCCGACACCAGGTCCTGGTGCGGCGAGAAGGCGTCGTAGGGCAGGGTTTCCCAGTCCGGCAGCAGGTGGCAATGCAGCGTCACGTCGGTCGTGTTGCCGAACCACGGAATCTCGCTCAGCAGGCGCTGGGCGTCGCCGGCGTTTGCCACCACGATTGCCAGCATGCGCTTCTGCGCCTTCAAGGCGACGGCGGCTTGCGCCAGGACGTAGGCATCCGACGAGCCGTGCACGGCTGGCAGGGCAAAGCGCACGGTGGGTTTCGGCAGGGCTTTTTTCAGGTCGAATGACATCAGGTACCGGCAACTGCCCTGTCGAATGGATGAGTGATTGGTGGCACGGACGACGTGCAGGCGAACGCGCGCTCGCGCGAGAAAGGCCAGCCGGTCATGCGTGCGCCGCATTGGCGCCAGATTGCCCGATTGACAGCAAAAATTGTTGATGCGATTATAAACCAAGGCGTGTCAAGCCATGCCCGGGTCCGTGCGCCAGGCCCTGCGGCACGCCTGTCTGCCCGCCGCGGCCCGGCCCGTTCGGGCGATCATCCGCGCATGTACCGGCAGGACTCCTGCCGGCCGTTACCCCCAGCCTGATCGACGTTTATCCGATGACCGCATTTTTTGCCCTGATTCCCGCTGCCGGCGTCGGCGCCCGCATGGCCACCGGCCAGCCGAAACAATACCTGGAGGTGGCCGGCAAGCCGGTGTTGCGGCATGTGCTCGACACCTTCGCCGCAGCCACGGCGATTGCCCATACCTATGTCGTGGTGGCCGAAGACGACACCGTAATCGATGGCCTGATGGCGCAGGCGCCGCACCTGCAGGCGCGGGTGACGGTCTTGCGCAACGGCGGCGACAGCCGCACCGGCACCGTGCGCAACGCACTGCAGGCGCTGCGCGCCGATTGCCGCGACACCGACTGGATGCTGGTGCATGACGCGGCGCGCCCGGGCCTGACGACGGCGCTGATCGACGGCCTGATCGCGGCGCTGCGCGAGGATGCGGTGGGTGGCCTGCTGGCCCTGCCGGTGGTCGACACCGTCAAGCGCGCCGACGCCGGAACGCGCAGCGTCGAGACGGTGCCGCGCGAGGGCCTGTGGACGGCCCAGACGCCGCAGATGTTTCGTTACCGGCTGCTGTGCGACGCCCTGGCGCAGCCAGGCGCTTTTACCGACGAAGCCGGCGCCGTCGAAGCGCTTGGCCTTACGCCTAAACTGGTGCCGGGCAGCCCGCGCAACTTCAAGCTGACCCTTCCCGACGACCTGGCGCTGGCCGCACTCTACCTCGCCCATCCCGCCTGAAAACCCGTTACACCTGAAAGCCACTCCATGAATGAACCACTGCCGTTTCGCATCGGCCAGGGCTACGACTGTCATGCACTGGTAGCAGGACGCAAGCTGACCATCGGCGGCGTCACGATCGACCATCCGACCGGCCTTCTGGGCCATTCGGACGCCGACGTGCTGCTGCATGCGATCACCGATGCGCTATTGGGCGCCGCCGGCCTGGGCGACATCGGCCGGCACTTCTCTGACCAGGACCCGCGGTTCGCCGGCGCCGATTCGCGCGTGTTGCTGCGTGAAGCCGTGAGACGGGTGGCGGCGGCCGGCTACTGCGTCGGCAACGTCGACGCCACCATCATTGCGCAGGCGCCGAAGATGGCGCCGCACGTGGCGACGATGGCGGCCAACATCGCGGCCGATCTCGGCATTGCGCACGCCAGCGTGAACGTCAAAGCCAAGACCAACGAGCGCCTGGGTTACCTCGGGCGCGAAGAGGGCATTGCCGCCGAGGCGGTTGCATTGCTTTTTCTGAAACCGTGATGAGTCAGGCGGCAGGCGACCTGGCCGTGCGCCTGGGGTCATGCAGGGGCAGCGACAGGTTGACCTGAAAGCCGTGCGGCTGGCGGTTGCTGATGTGGAGCGCGCCGAAATGCCGCTTGATGACCCGCTCGACGATTGCCAGCCCGAGACCGGAGCCGTTGGCCTGGCCGCGTGCCGTGTCGAGCCGCGTGAAGGGGCGCAGCAGGCGGGCGATCTCCGCATCCGGCACGCCGTTGCCGGCGTCGGCAAAGTCGACCACGGCGCGGCCCTGGTGCGCCGCGCAGCCGATGCTGATTTCCACTGCATCGGCGCCGTCGGCGCGACCATAGCGCCGGGCATTTTCGACCAGGTTGGCGAAGACGCGTTTGAGGTCGACCGGGTTGCCCAGGATGACGACGCCCTCGGCGATTGTCGTGGTGATGCGCATGTCGGCAATCCGCGCCGCACCGTGCACCACGTCCTGCAGCAGCGCCGACAGGTCCACCGGCGTAAAGGTCGCGCTGTCGGTCGGGCGCGCGTAATCGAGAAACTGTCCGATGATCGCATCCATCTGGCGCAGGTCGGACTGCATGCCTTCGCGGGCGGCGGTGTCGAGCCGGGCCATCTCGACTTCGAGCTGCATGCGTGCCAGCGGCGTGCGCAGGTCATGGGATATGCCGGCCAGCACCACGGCACGGTCGGACTCGATCCGGTTCAGGTCGCTGACCATCTGGTTGAAGCTGCGGTTGGCTTGCCGGATCTCGGTCGGCCCGGATTCCGGCAGGGGGTCCGGCTGGCCGCCTTTTGCAATGGCGCGCGCGACTGCGGTGAGGCGCGCCAGCGGCAGGTTGATCAGCCGTGAAATGAAGGCCGCGCCGATCAGCGACAGAAACAGCGTGATCGCCGCCCAGCCGATCCACTGCAGGCCGGACGCACTGTCGACCCGGTCGCGGTCCAGGCGCAGCCAGTAGTCATCGTCGTCGATCTGGAAACTGACCCAGAAACCGGGTGCGTCGTTGACCTTGCCGGCAAAGCGGGTGTCGCTGCCGAGCCGGGCGCGTACCGACTCCTGCACCAGCGGCAGGAGCGTCGTCTCCGGCGGCGGCTCGATGCGGTCGTTGTCTTCCAGCGGATAGATGCGGATGCCTTCATTGCTGGCGAGGTCGAACAGCAGTTCGCGGCGCAGGTCCGGTGCGGAATGGGCAAGCGCTGCGCGCGTGATGGTCACCAGCGAGACGATCTGTGCGGCGGCCTGGGTCGCGCGCGGCGTGCGCTCGATGATGCGGTAGCTGGCCACCCAGGCAGCCATGCTTGCGGCAAGCAGGAAAGCGAGAAAGAAGAAGGTGCGCCAGAACAGGCCGCTGCGCAGCCAGCCGTTGCTGCGCCGGTTTGCGGTGTCGGCCGGCGTCGTGTTTGCCACCGAAGGCGGCGGCGCGCCGCCCGTACCGTCGACGGGCGGATCAGGCAAGTGCGGCGCGCGGCTCACGGCCAGACCCTAGCGCGGCTGACCCTCGGGTATGAAGACGTAACCGAGACCCCACACGGTCTGGATGTAGAGCGGATTGGAAGGATCGGGTTCGAGCAGCTTGCGCAGCCGGGAAATCTGCACGTCGAGGCTGCGGTCGAACACTTCGTATTCGCGGCCACGGGCCAGCTCCATCAGTTTTTCACGCGACAGCGGTTGACGCGCATGGCGTGCAAAGACTTTCAGGACCGAGAATTCGCCGGTCGTCAGCGGCACCGACTCGCCGTTTTTCTTCAGCGTGCGGGTGCCGAGGTCGAGAATGAAATCGCCGAAGGTAAACGATTGCGGCGTCTCGGACGGTGCGCCCGGAAGCTCGTCGGGGCCGACGCGACGCAGCACGGCGCCGATGCGTGCCACCAGTTCGCGCGGATTGAAAGGCTTGGGCAGGTAGTCGTCGGCGCCCATTTCGAGTCCGACGATGCGGTCGACGTCTTCACCCTTGGCCGTCAACATGATGATGGGCGTCATGTCGCCGGCGCCGCGCAGGCGGCGGCAGATCGACAGGCCATCCTCGCCCGGCAGCATCAGGTCCAGTACCAGCAGATCGTAGCGCTCGCGCAGCCACAGCTTGTTCATCGCCTGGGCATTTTCGGCCGTCACGACATTGAAGCCCTGTTCGGTCAGATAGCGGCGCAACAGGTCGCGCAAGCGCACGTCATCGTCGACCACCAGGATCTTCGATTGATGGTGCGTCGACCCGGGTGTCGTCTGCTGGAATGTGGTGTTTGTCGTATTCATGACGCTATGGTAACTTCAGAAAGTGGATGCATCTTGGAGTTCCTCTAGGGCATTACAATGTGTTACAAACTTTACGTCAAACACATTCTGGCAGCAAATGAAGCAGCCTACACTTTGCCATGTAGTGCGTCGCTCGTGCCATGTCGGTACAGCTACCGCAGCGCCACGAAAGAAAAAAATGCCGAATAACCCGATCCGCAGCACATGCATGGCACTGTTGCTGGCTGTCGTCAGCGCAGGTGCACTTGCCGGTCAGGGCGATGGCGATGGCGACCGGCGTGGCGGCAATCGTGATGAAGCACGCGCGCAGCGTCACGAAGAGCGGCGCGAACGCGGTGGCGACGCACGCGACCACCAGCAGGGACCGCGTCAGGAGTCGCAGCAGACACGCCAGTGGCAATCACCGCAACCGCAACCGCAACCGCAGTCGCAGCCGCAATCGCAATCGCAACCGGCCCAGGATAACGGGCGGCGCAACGGCCGCATGTCGCCCGAAGACCGGCGTGCATTGCGGCGCCAGATCGACCAGGCCAGCCACGATATCTATCCGCCCGGTCGCTGACATTATTCATTGACCTTGCCCCGCATCGATTTCACCAGGGAGCGGCCGGTTTTTTTTTCCAGCCGCTTGCGCTGCGAACCATAGGTCGGCTTCGTTGCCCTTCTGATTGCCGGCAAGGTCCGCACGCTTTCGATGATCGCCTGCAGGCGCCTGATCGCATCTTCCCGATTCTTTTCCTGGCTGCGCGCCTGCTGCGCCTTGAGCACGATGACGCCCTCGGCGGTCATGCGACGGTCGTGCAGCGCCAGCAGGCGTTCCTTGATCTCCTCGGGCAGGGAGGACGCGCGGATGTCGAAGCGCAGGTGAATCGCGCTCGACACCTTGTTGACGTTCTGGCCGCCGGGACCCTGCGCGCGGATGGCAGTCAGTTCGATTTCGGCTGCATCGACGAGGACGGCGTCGGCAGTCTGGCGTGGAGTGGTCATGGGGGAATCGATTGATAGCTGCGCGAGCGGCTGGCTGGTTCAGGAAGCTTTTCGCGCCGCCAGGGCTGCGGTCGCTTCGGCCAGCTGCGCGTAGAGCGCGGCATGCGCCGGATGCCATGCGGCGAGTGCCGCCTGCTGGCGCGCGACGGTAGCGGTGTCGCCGCGGGCGACCGGCCCGGTCAGGGCAGCTTGCGGCCCGAGCCGGAAAGCATTGTCGGCAGTCTCGCGCAGCAGCGGCGCAATCATCTGCAGCGCCATCGCCGGCGCCACCCCGGCTTTGCCGTAGGTCTGCATCGCCACGTCGATCAGCGTGACCACGTAATTGGAGGCAAACACGGCTGCCGCATGGTAGAGCGTTTTTTGCGCGGCATCGATCGGCATGAGGCGCGCACCGGCGGCTTCGAACAACGTGCGCAACAGCTCCGTTGCGGCGCGGTCGCCCTCGATGCCGCAGCAGGTGCCGGCAAAATTACCGGCAACGCTGGTCGGATCGGCAAAGCTGCGAACCGGATGCAGGCTCGCCACCGCGGCACCCGCCTCGCGTGCCGCAGCCAGCACGTCGGCGGCAAGCGCGCCGCTGCAATGAAAGACGACGGCGCCTGCGCGAAGAACGCCGCAAGCAACCAGTTGCGCGCAGCAGGAAGCGATCTGGTCGTCGGGCACGGCAAGCAGATAAAAATCGGCCGCCTGCAGGTCGGCAAAGGCGCTCACCGGCCGGCCGGCGCCAATGAAGCCGACTGCTGCCTGCGCACTGGCGGCGCTGCGCGCCAGCACGTCAGCCAGGCGTACCTGCCCGCCGCCGGTCAATACCCGGCCGAGCGCCGAAGCGACCCGGCCGGCGCCGATGATGCAAAGGCTAGGCTCAGGCCGGTCCATGGCGTTCATCCCCCAAGGCCGGCTGACGGTGGCGTCGCCGCTGCATCTAGACGGCGACCTGTTCCAGCGCTTCCTGATGCTCCAGCCATTCGGCTTCCAGTTGCGCAACTTCCTTCGCATAGAAACTCTGGTCGGTCAGCAGGGTCTTGAGTTCCTTCTTGTTGGCCTGGTCGTACATCAGCGGATCGGCAAGGCGGGCGTCGACCGCTGCTTTCTGTGCGCTGCGCTTGGCGATCTGTTCTTCGAGTTTCTTCAGCTTCGCCTCGATCGGTTTTCTTTTTGCGGCCAGTTTCTGGCGGTCTTCGGCATCGGCCTTCTTCTGGTCGCGCCGCTCAGCGCCGGAGGGGGCGACGGTTGCTGCCGGCGCGACCGCGCTGGCAGCTTTCGAAGACACCGCCGGCAGTGCCGCAGCGCCCGACGCCGCCGCGCCGACCTTGGTGGCGAGCTTGGTCTTGAACAGCCAGTCGCGGTAATCGTCGAGGTCGCCGTCGAAAGGCTGCAGCTTGCCGTCGGCGACGATGATGAACTGGTCGGTTGTGGCGCGCAGCAGGTGCCGGTCATGCGAGACCACGACCAGCGTGCCTTCGAACTGCGCCAGCGCCATCGTGAGCGCTTCCCGGGTTTCCAGGTCGAGATGGTTGGTCGGCTCGTCGAGCAGCAACAGGTTCGGCCGCTGCCAGACGATCAGCGCAAGCGCCAGGCGGGCTTTTTCGCCGCCGGAAAACGGCGCGATCTTGCTGGTGACCATGGCGCCGTTGAAGTTGAAGCTGCCGAGAAAATTGCGCAGCTCCTGCTCGCGCACCGTCGGCGCGATATGGCCGAGATGCCACAGCGGCGATTCTTCATGGCGCAGCATCTCGACCTGGTGCTGGGCGAAGTAGCCGATCGCCAGGCCCTTGCCGAACTGGCTGTCACCGGCCAGGGGCGCGAGCTCGCCGGCGATCGTCTTGATCAGGGTCGATTTGCCGGCGCCGTTGACGCCCAGCAGACCGATGCGCTGGCCGATCTGCAACGAGAAATTGATGCCCGAGACAATCGTCTTTTCGACCACCTTGTGACTGCTTTCATCCTCGATGCGGTAGCCGGCGCTGACGTCTTCCATCACCAGAAGCGGATTGGGCGCATTGGCCGGCTCGCGAAATTCAAAGGAAAATTCCGCTGCCGCCCGCAGAGGCGCCAGTTCTTCCATCTTCGCCAAGGCCTTCATCCGGCTCTGCGCCTGGCGTGCCTTGCTGGCCTGCGCCTTGAAGCGGTTGATGAAGGATTCCAGGTGGGCACGCTGGCGGGTCTGTTTCTCCAGCGCGCTTTGCGCCAGGATCATCTGCGCCGAACGCTGACGCTCGAACGATGAGTAATTGCCGGTATAGCGCTTCAACTTGCGCTCGTCGATGTGCACGATCACGTTGACCACGCCATCGAGAAAATCGCGGTCATGGGAAATGATGATCAGTGTGCCGGCATATCGCTTCAACCAGTCTTCCAGCCAGATGATGGCGTCCAGATCCAGATGGTTGGTCGGCTCGTCCAGCAGCAACAGATCCGACGGGCACATCAGCGCTTGCGCCAGGTTCAGCCGCATGCGCCAGCCGCCGGAGAAACTCGCCACCGGTTGCTGCATCTGGTCCATCGTAAAACCCAGGCCGGTCAGCAATTGCTCGCCGCGCGAGCGCGCCGTGTAGGCATCGGCGTCGGCCAGGGCGCTATAGAGCTCGCCGATCAAAAGGCCGTTGGCGCTGGTGTCGGGTTCGCTCTCCAGAAACGCCAGTTCATCTTCCAGACGGCGCAAGGTGACGTCGCCGTCGATCGCATATTCGAGTGCCGGGCGGTCCAGCGCCGGGGTTTCCTGCGCCACGTACGCCATGCGCCATTTACTCGGGAAATCGATCGTGCCCAGGTCCGCATGCAGCTCGCCACGCAACAGGCCGAACAGGCTCGACTTGCCGGCGCCATTGGCGCCGATCAGGCCGATCTTGTCTCCCGGGTTGAGGGTGACGTCGACATTGTCGAGCAGCGGCTTGATGCCGCGGGCGAGAGTAACTTGTTGAAAACGAATCATGTTGCGGGGCCTGCCATTGGAAAGTTCTGTAGATAGTCGTGCAGCTGTTCTGCCGTCACCATGAACACCATGTCGTCCCCGGCGCTGGTGGTGAGCCAGGTCATTTCCAGTTCCGGAAACGCGGCTTCGACATTGTCGCGTTCATTGCCGATCTCGATCATCAGCATGCCGACCGTGGTCAGGCGATTCCGGGCGCCTGCCTGTATCCGGCG
>JANXSS010000342.1 GCA_025356535.1 Herminiimonas sp. | reverse complement strand
TTGCATGATGAACAGTAAGCGAATGAACACGTCGATATTGTCTCAGACCGGAGCGTTGGCGGAAACAGTAAGTCGTTAATTAATCAGTGCTTCCCTAACAAAGCTAATAGAACCGATTCCATATTGTCGTCGCTATGTTGTAGGTGAGCGATGACCGTCTTGGGAATGAGCATCAACACTGCATGACGATCTTCGGGCGATAGATCGTTGGCCTGGTCGATCATCTTTTGAAAAAAATCATGGCCAATTTGCTCAGGCAAGACGTTATTCATGGCATGAATCAGCCGATCACTTTTCGCTCGGCTGTTCCAGCGGTCTGCAATTGCATGGTTAGTAGAAGCTAAATTCGCGAGCGCTTTATCACCTCGATTGAAATAGGGAGCCAGATGGCGGTAATTGTCGCTGCTGCTTAGCTGGAATGGATCGCCTTCAATGTTATTAAGCCGACGCTGCTTTTTAAGCTTTGCTTCCATTTCTTCGCTTAATTGGCTACGCGGACGTTTGGTTGGTAACAACGGCTCATTTACCGAGCTTTTTGATTTTTCTGCATGCGGGCGGTGATTCGCAGAAGATTGCTGAGGTGCATCGGGTGCTGTTAAAACGCCAGGGTTGGTCTTGGAAATGGGATTCATAAAGAGAAGTAAAATAAGTTGTTGACAGCGGCAAGTCGTGAAGCGCCAAAGGTATCGGCAGCGAAAGTTGTAAATAGTACAACCTGATGATCGCTACCGAACCCAGATTAGCGCCATGGTAAAATTAATTGATAAATGGAAAGATGTGTTACCCAATTGAGAACTGTTTACCTAACTCTACGATTTAAAGAGTCACGCTGGTGTCAAGAAACGCTTCTAGCGTCATGACTTCTACCACCACCGACACCTTCAGCGCAGCCCGTTTCATCAAGGAGATCGGACGCGGCAAGGAGGGCGCTCGCAACCTCTCGCGTGCCGATGCCGCCCTGCTGTATGCAGCGATGCTGGCGCGCCGCATCTCGGACCTGGAACTCGGCGCGGTACTGCTGGCAATGCGCATCAAGGGCGAATCGGTCGACGAGATCGCCGGTTTCATGGATGCCGCCGACGCGTCCTATACGCAGCTGCATGCACCCGCCGGCAGCATCATGCCGGTCATCATCCCCAGCTACAACGGCGCACGCAAGATGCCGAACCTGACGCCGCTGTTGGCAATGCTGCTGGCGCGCGAAGGCGTGCCGGTACTGGTGCACGGCGTGCTGCAGGACGCCGGGCGTGTCACCACCGCCGAAATCTTCACGGCGCTCGGCTGGCCGCTGGCCGCCTCGGTCGGGGAAGCCCAACAAACGCTCGCCACGCAAGCGCCGGCCTTCATCGCAATTGACGTGCTGGCGCCGCAACTTGCCGGCCTGCTGGCCTTGCGCCGGGTGCTGGGCGTGCGTAGCTCGACGCATACGCTGGTCAAGATACTGCAGCCCTTCGACGGGCCGGCGCTGCGGCTGTCGTCGTACACCCATCCGGAATACCTGACGATGCTGGCCGCCTATTTTTCCGAGGCAGCGCCGGCCGGACGCGGCGATGCCTTCCTCATGCGCGGCACCGAAGGCGAAACTGTCGCCAACGCCCGTCGGGCGCAACAGATCGACTGGTTCCATGACGGCGCACGCATGACTCTGGTGGAAAAGCAGGGCGTCGTCGACGTCGTCGCCGACATGCCTGCCGAACGTGATGCAACCACCACGGCGCGCTGGATCGAGCGCGTGCTCGATGGCGCGCATCCGGTGCCACCGGCGATCGCCGAGCAGGTGGCGCGTTGCGCGGCGATTGCGAAACGGCAGCCTTTGCCGGAGGTCCCGGTCGCAGCGACGTCGCAAGCGGCCCAGGCAGCCCAGGCGGCGCAGCAGTAACGAGCGCCCGCGCCGATCGCTTACAATCGGCGCTCCTTTTTTACCGGCTCACTCCATGGCAACCGAATTCGATGTCGCCGTCATCGGCGCAGGCGCCGCTGGCATGATGTGCGCTGCGGCTGCCGGCCAGCGCGGCCGCTCGGTGGTCCTGATCGACCATGCAACCCGGCTCGCCGAGAAAATCCGCATCTCCGGCGGCGGTCGCTGCAACTTCACCAATCTCGATACCGGTCCGGCAAATTTTTTGTCCGAGAATCCGCATTTCTGTCGCAGCGCGCTGTCGCGCTACACGCCGCAAGATTTTCTCGGCCTGATGAAACGCCATCGCATCGCCTATCACGAGAAACACCGTGGCCAGCTGTTTTGCGACCGCTCCGCCGAAGGTGTCATTGCCATGCTGCGCGCCGAATGCGATGCCGGCGGCGTGCAATGGCGCATGCCGTGCAAGGTGGGGGCAATCGACAAGGCGGCGCAGGGATTCCGGATCGGCCTGGAAGCCGCCGGCAGCCAGGGCAGTGGCCACGGCAGCGCGCAGGGCGGCGAAACCATTGTTGCCAACAGCGTTGTGATTGCCACCGGCGGCCTGTCGATTCCGAAGATCGGCGCCACCGATTTCGCCTTTCGCGTCGCCCGCCAGTTCGACCTGAAGGTCATCGAGCCGCGCCCGGCACTGGTGCCGCTGACCTTCGACGAACACGCCTGGGCGCCGTTCGTGCCGCTGTCGGGCATTGCCCTCGAAGTCGAAGTCGAGACCGGCGAGCGAAAGTCGCGCGGCCATTTCAAGGAAGACCTGCTGTTCACGCACCGTGGCCTGTCGGGGCCGGCGGTGCTGCAGATCTCCAGCTTCTGGCAGGCGGGTGCGCAACTGACCTTGAATCTCCTGCCCCAGATCGATGTCGCCGCCACCCTGATCGCCGAAAAAGGCACGATCCGCAAGAATCTCGGCAACCACCTGGCGCAATGGCTGCCGGCCCGGGTGGCCGACGGCTGGCTGGCGGCAAACGACTTTCGCGCAGATGCCCGGCCGGCCGACATGCCGGACCGCGAACTGCGCCGCCTGGGCACGTCGCTCAATGCCTGGCAGGTCCACCCGAACGGCTCCGAAGGCTATCGCAAGGCAGAAGTCACCCGCGGCGGCGTCGATACGCGCGCACTGTCGCAGCAGACCATGATGGCGAACGCCGTGCCGGGCATGCATTTCATCGGCGAAGCAGTGGATGTGACGGGCTGGCTGGGTGGCTACAATTTTCAATGGGCCTGGGCCTCGGGCATGGCGGCGGGACTGGCTGCATGAGCGACAGCCAGTCGTAATCCGGTGCCGGAAGTGCGGCGCAGGCAGCCCGAATAATTATGACGCAGTAACTTTTGCATGCGACCGGGCTTTCCATTCGTTTGGAAACCTGCTATTGTCTCGTTCTCCCTGAAAAACCAAAGTTCGAGTTTACATGACCACCATTCGCCTTAAAGAAAACGAGCCGTTCGAAGTCGCAATGCGGCGTTTCAAGCGCACGATCGAAAAAACCGGTCTCCTGACCGAACTGCGCGCCCGCGAGTTCTATGAAAAGCCGACCGCAGAGCGCAAGCGCAAGCTCGCCGCAGCAGTCAAGCGGCACTACAAGCGCATTCGCAGCCAGCAGTTGCCGAAAAAGCTGTTCTGATTTAATTCCCGGACCTGCGCCGCGCGTTGCGGCGCTGCTGGAAGTCAGTAGCAAACCCGCTCCGGTGTTGGTCCGCGGCGGGTTTTGACGTTCTTGGGGCGTTTTGACGTTCTTCTGGCGTTCTTGGCGACCTCGGCACCTTTCTTGCCGAGCCCCCCGTGCCTTTGACGAGCACCGCCGATACCCGCCGCGACACATCGACACATCTTTTCGATCGGAGACAGCATGAGCCTGAAAGCCGCAATTACCGAGGATATGAAAGCCGCGATGCGCGCCAAGGACAGCGTGCGGCTCGGCACGATCCGTTTGCTGACAGCTGCCATGAAGCAGAAGGAAGTCGACGAACGCATCGAGCTGACCGATACGGCAGTGCTGGCAATCATCGAAAAAATGATCAAGCAGCGCAAGGATTCGATCACCCAGTTCGAAGCCGGTGGCCGCCAAGACCTGGCAGACATCGAAAAGACCGAACTGGCAATTCTGACCGCGTACATGCCGGCGTCGCTGTCGGAAGCGGAAATCCGCGCCGAAGTTGCTGCCGCAGTGGCCGCCTCGGGCGCTGCCGGACCGCAGGACATGGGAAAAGTCATGGCAATCGTCAAGCCGAAGCTGGCCGGTCGCGCCGACATGACGGCGGTGTCCGCGCTGGTCAAGGCAGCCCTGGCGCCTGCCTGAGCCGGCCAGCCCGTCCACACTGAGCCGGCCGCCCCGTGATACCGCAATCCTTCATCCAGGACCTGTTGACGCGTGTCGACGTGGTCGACATCGTCGGCCGCTACGTTCAGATGAAAAAGGGCGGCGCCAATTTCATGGGCCTGTGCCCGTTTCACAACGAGAAGTCGCCCAGCTTCACCGTCAGTCCGACCAAGCAGTTCTATCACTGCTTTGGTTGCGGTGCGCACGGCACGGCAATCGGTTTCCTGATCGAATATTCGGGCATGGGTTTCGTCGAAGCGGTCAAGGACCTGGCGCAAAACGTCGGCATGATCGTCCCCGAAAACGAGGACAAGCTGCCGCCGGCACAGCGTGCGCAAGAGCAGGCCAAGTCGCTCGCCCTGTCGGACGCCATGACGCGTGCCTGCGACTTCTACCGCACCCAGTTGCGCAGCGCCGAGCGGGCAAAACAGTACCTGATCGGCCGCGGCCTGACCGGCGAAGTGGCGGCGCGTTTCGGCATCGGCTACGCGCCGGACGGCTGGGATGGTTTGCGCGGCGTGTTTTCGCAGTATGACGATCCGGCTCTGGTCGAGGCGGGCCTGGTGATCGACCGCAGCGACGAGGAGGGCGGCGCCCGCAAGCGTTATGACCGGTTTCGCGATCGCGTCATGTTCCCGATTCGAAACATCAAGGGTCAGGTGATCGGTTTCGGCGGGCGCATCCTCGACAGCGGCGAGCCGAAATACTTGAATTCGCCCGAGACGCCCCTATTTCAGAAGGGCAGTGAACTGTACGGCCTGTTCGAGGCACGGCAGGCGATTCGCGAAGCAGGCTATGTACTTGTCACGGAAGGCTACATGGACGTGGTGGCGCTGGCGCAACTGGGTTTTCCGCAGGTGGTGGCAACGCTCGGCACGGCCTGCACCGCGGTGCACGTACAGAAGCTGCTGCGCCAGACCGACAATGTCGTCTTCAGCTTCGACGGCGACGGCGCCGGCAGGCGCGCCGCCCGGCGGGCGCTCGATGCCTGCCTGCCGTATGCAACGGACGACAAGTCGGTGAAGTTCCTGTTCCTGCCGACCGAGCATGATCCGGACAGCTATATCCGGGCCTTCGGCGCCGAAGGGTTTGCCCGGCAGGTGGAAGAAGCGATGCCGCTGTCGCAGTTCCTGTTGAACGAGGTCGCCGGCGAAAATGTTCTCGCAACGCCGGAGGGAAGGGCGCGTACCCAGTTCGACGCCAAGCCGATGCTGCAGGCACTGCCGGCCTCCGGACTGCGGCTGCAACTGGTGCGCAGCCTGGCCGGGCTGACGCAATCGACGCCGGCCGAGATCGAGGCGTTGTTCGAGCTCAAGCAGCCGCTCAACCGGCCCAAGGCCGCACCGCCGCGCGGCAAGCGCACGGCGCCGGTGGACATGGAGCGGCAGATCATGCGTCTTCTGGTGACGCATCCGGTGCTGTGCGGCGAAGTCGATGACGATGCGCTGGCGGCCGTCGCGCATTTCGCGCCGGACGGCGCGGCAATGCTGCAACAGCTGGTCGACGCCGGCAAGAACATCGGTGCTGCTGCCAGCTTCGCGGTCCTGGCCGAGCAACTGCGGGCAGAAACCGGCGACTTCGACGCCTTGATCGCCGAAGTCGCCGCCACGCCCGAGAGCGAACTGGAAACCGCGCGACTCGAGCTTGCCGGTGCGCTGCGGCAGACTAGAATGAAACAGCTCAAGGCAGCGCTGGACCAGCTGGCCGCAACCGGACTGGCAGCGCCTGACGCGCAGCAACGGTATCGCGCGCTGACGTTGCAACAGGAGCAGTTGCGGCGCGAAGCAGTGGCGGAAATCGCACAACGGCAGTAGTTTGAAGGCCTTTGAAATCAATGGACTTGGTCGGGTGTGCTATGCTTAAAAGCTTTTGATTCAACGTGTTAGGCGTTTTTCCTCGATAGTTGACCATGGCGAATGCAATGAAGAAATCCATGAATTCCCGAGTGCACCCTGCGGACAACGACAGGAACAATGCCAGGCCGGGCAAACCGGCAGCGGCAAAGTCGCCGGCCCAGCCAGGAAGCAAGGGCAACGTTGCAGAGAAAGCAAAATCGACATCCGCAGTCGCCCGGCCCAAACCGGGCACTGATACAGCAGCCAGCAAGTCACCCGGCAAGACGCCTGCGAATCCAGGTATTGGCGTAGCGCCAAAAGTCCCCGTAAAAGCTTCAGCCACGCCGCCTGCCAAGGCGCCGGCAAAAGCAACGCAGGCCGTGAAACCGCCTGCCACACCGTTATCCGCGCAATTGAAAGCAACTGTGATCAACAAGAAATCCGAATCCAAGACACTTCCCTCCTCTGCGCGCGCCGAAAGCAAGCCGGAGGCGCCGCCCGAGAACAAGCCGGGCGTCAATGTCATGATTTCCGCCACTGTCAGCCAGACGACCGATGCGGCGACCCTGGCGGCGATCGACACCTCCAGCTACGTGCTGCCGTCGATCAAGGTGCCGGGCCGGCGCGGTCGCAAGCCAAAGGAATTTCAACCGGAGAACGACGAGGTCGCAGCCCTGAACGCGGTCGAGCGCGCCGAACTCAAGGCCGTCGACAAGGCCAAGGCAAAGGACCGCAAGGCAAAGGAAAAGGCGTTGTTGAAGGACGCGTTTTCGTCTGACACCGAAGCCAGCGAAGAAGAACTCGAACGCCGCCGCCAGAAGCTCAAGACGCTCATCAAGCTCGGCAAGGAGCGCGGCTTCCTGACCTATTCGGAAATCAACGATCACCTGCCGGAAAACATCGTCGATCCGGAAGCCATCGAAGGCATCATCGGCACCTTCAACGACATGGGCATTGCCGTCTACGAGCATGCGCCGGACGCCGAGAGCCTGCTGCTGACCGATAACGTTGCAACCGTTGCCAGCGACGATGATGCAGAAGCGGCCGCCGAAGCCGCCTTGTCGACGGTCGATTCCGATTTCGGTCGCACGACGGACCCGGTGCGCATGTACATGCGCGAAATGGGTTCGGTCGAACTGCTCACGCGCGAAGGCGAAATCGAGATTGCCAAGCGGATCGAAGACGGCCTGAAGGACATGATCCAGGCAATTTCCGCCTGCCCGACCACGATCGCCGAGATCCTCGCAGCTGCCGACAAGATCCGCAATGACGAGATCAAGATCGACGAGATCGTCGATGGTTTGGTCGACATGAATGCCTCCGAGCCGGTGATTGCGGCTTCTGCCGGTTCCGACGAGGAAGAGGAAGAGGGCGAGGAAGAAGCCGAGGGCGAAGAGGAAGAAGAAACCACTGCTTCGGGCGCCGCCGGTTTCACGGCCGAACAGATCGAACAGTTAAAGCGCGAGTCGCTCGACAAGTTCGCCACCATCTCGACGCAGTTCGACAAGATGCGCAAGGCCTTCGAGCGGGAGGGCTATAACTCCAAGCCCTACGTCAAGGCGCAGGAACTGATTTCCAGCGAGTTGCTGGGCATCCGGTTTACCGCCAAGGTCGTCGAGAAACTGTGCGACACCCTGCGCGGCCAGGTCGATGAAGTGCGGCATATCGAAAAGCAGATCCTCGACGTCGCCGTCAACAAGTGCGGCATGCCGCGCAGTCACTTCATCAAGGTGTTTCCAGGCAATGAAACAAACCTGGAGTGGGTCGACGGCGAAGTGCGCGGCAACAATGCCTACAGCGTCATCCTGGGCCGCAACGTTCCGACCGTAAAGGAACTGCAGCAAAAGCTGATCGATCTGCAGGCACGGGTCGTCCTGCCGCTGCCGGACCTGCGCAACATCAACAAGAAGATGGCTGCCGGCGAAATGAAGGCGCGCAAGGCAAAGCGGGAAATGACCGAGGCGAACCTGCGCCTGGTGATTTCGATCGCCAAGAAATACACCAACCGCGGCCTGCAGTTCCTCGACTTGATTCAAGAAGGCAACATCGGCTTGATGAAGGCAGTCGACAAGTTCGAATATCGCCGCGGTTACAAGTTTTCGACCTACGCCACCTGGTGGATTCGCCAGGCGATCACGCGTTCGATCGCCGACCAGGCACGCACCATCCGTATCCCGGTGCACATGATCGAGACGATCAACAAGATGAACCGGATCTCCCGCCAGATCCTGCAGGAAACCGGGGCGGAGCCCGATCCGGCGACACTGGCGCTGAAGATGGAAATGCCGGAAGACAAGATCCGCAAGATCATGAAGATCGCAAAAGAACCGATCTCCATGGAAACGCCGATCGGCGACGACGACGATTCCCATCTGGGTGATTTCATCGAGGACAACAACACGCTCGCGCCGGCCGATGCCGCCTTGCATGCCTCGATGCGTGGCGTGGTCAAGGACGTGCTCGATTCGCTGACGCCGCGCGAAGCAAAGGTCCTACGCATGCGTTTCGGCATCGAAATGTCGACCGATCACACGCTCGAAGAAGTCGGCAAGCAGTTCGACGTCACCCGCGAGCGGATTCGCCAGATCGAAGCGAAGGCACTGCGCAAGTTGCGTCATCCTTCACGCTCCGACAAGCTGAAGAGTTTCCTCGAAGGTAATTAAATAGTGATGTGGTTGCAGGATTTACCGGCGCAAAACAGGCGCCGGTAACGCTGCAAGCTGCATCGGCAAAAGGTAAGGGGCCTCTAGCTCATGCTTGGTTAGAGCAGCGGACTCATAATCCGTTGGTGCCGTGTTCGACTCACGGGAGGCCCACCAGTAATTCGGCATGAAGCCGGCATGAGGCCGATATGAAGTCGGTATGAAGTCGGTATGAAGCCGGTATGAAGCCGGTACATCGAAACCGACTGCAGGCGCCACCATGTACGGGGCGCTGCATGCAGTCTGCGGCGAGTCAAAAGGGGTTGGTGGCGCAAGCCGCCAGCCCCTTTTTTCTTTCATGCGACCGGCGTGACCGCTCGCGCATACTGTTTGCCTTCCAGCTGTATCAAGGAAGGTGGATAGCTGCCAAGCCGCGTATTGTAGCCATCGGCGATTGCCTTCAACAGGATGCGGAAAGTGTAGAGCCTGAACCTGCCCTTGCTGCGCATCCAGAGTGCGATGCCGAACAGGCAGCCGGCCAGGGCCGACAGGTTGTTGAAGGTTGCATACTGCCGTTTCACGATGATGCGGTTGCGTATGTTGAAATAATGTTTCCGTTCGAATACGGTCGCGCGCAACCGGCCTTCTGCCGTGCGCATGTGGTCGACGATGCTGTCCGGTACCAGCCAGAGGTCGAAGCCGGCGCGTTTTAGCCTGAGCGAATATTCCGTATCGTCATAGGCCAGAAAAAAGGCGGTGTCCGGCAAGCCGACCGCGTCGATTGCCGCAACCGAGGTCAGAAAACCGACGAATGAGCCGGTGTCGATCTCAACTGGCCGGGAGCCATAGGCTTCGCGCGGCAGGCAATTCTCGATACCCAGAAGGCTGGTGAAGCGCCTGCGGTGCATGAGCGCGAGGTCGTCGAATTCACCGACCGCGCCACAAACCGCACCTGTGGTCGATGGCAGGTCCAGCAAGGCCTGTTCCAGTTTTTCCAATCCATCCGCCCGCGGTATCGCATCATCGTCGAGCAGCCAGACCCAGTCACAGCCACCGGCCCGCGCACGTTCCATGCCGAGCGTGAAGCCACCCGTGCCACCCAGGTTGATTTCGGAGCGCAGCACCACCACGTCGTGCACCTTGGCCAGCAGCGCCTGGGTCTCCGTGCGACTGGCATTGTCGACAATATAGACGGCATCCGGCAGGCGCGACTGTGCTTCCAGTGCCTTGATGACCTGCAGCAGTAGCGCGGGCCTGTTGTGTGTGACGACGACTGCTGCAATACGCATTTTCCGCTCCAGTGATCCGGTTCTTGTTGTCGCAGACGGGCGTACGCCGTTGCGGCCGTGTCTAAAGAAAACGCAGCACCCGATGCGCAGCCCGGCGCATGCCTGCACCGCCACGCTTCGGATCGAACAGGAAGGGATGCAGGATGCGGGAGTGGCGGAAACCGGCACGCACGATGTCCTTCTTGCGGGTACGCTCCTCGATCAGCCTGCGCAGGCCTGCCACGTCCGCGCCAGCCGAGGCTTCCTGCCCGGCAATCCGCAGCCAGTCCAGATGCATCAGGTTGTTCATGCATTGAAACAACGACCCGCCGACCCAGTTGTACTTCTTGAAGTCCAGCCCGATTTGCCAGGGGTCGAGCAGGAGGACTTCCGTTGCAAGAAACCGGTAATAATCCCGCATCACTTCTGGCGGCGCATCATTGAGAAATTGCGGACAGTGGTAGCCCTGCATGCGCGCATAGTGGGAACAGATATGCTGCTCGGCTGCAAATTTCGCGCGGAATTTTCTTTCGAAAAAAGACGAGCCGGGCATGTGCCGGTTTCTTTCATAAAAGCGCCCTTGCTCCGCAGTCAGGAGCGGCGCCGACCAGTACGCCTGCAGCAATTCCGTTCTGCCGAAGTGAAACCAGTCGCTCAGGTGAAACGGCACGCACTCGAACACGGTCGGGTCGAGGGTAAAAAAAGAACAGGCAAGCAGGCGCTCATGGCCCTTGTCCAGTTTTACCTGCTCCCCATAAAAGTCCAGGAAGCCCGCATGCTGCAAGCTGCAAGCTGCAATCGGTTCGGATTTTCACGGCATGCGATGTCGTCACCGCCGCCAGGCCGGCTGCAGTCGATACCAGTTGCCGGTTGACGTTGTTCGCCTTGTTGTCGTCGAGCTTCAAGGGAGCAAGACCACCCGGGTCGTTGCTGAAGACTACATCGTCGACCGCAAGGCTGGCGGGTATCTCGGTACCTTCCCAGGTCGAGAGGATGATCTTTGCGCCCGGGAGGACGCGCCGGGCCGTTCGGATGTTCTGCGCATACCAGTCGCCCTCGCGGGTGACGTAGGGCTTGAAGGCGCCCTGGAAGACCAGGGTGATGTCGGTGTTTCGCATTTGTCAGGTACCAGAGTCAGAGGTCACGCCAAGTACGTCCTTGGCTGCCAGAGCGTCGATATAGGCGCGCAATGGCGAGTTTGTCCTGCGCGGAACGCGCTTGACGCCGTACAACCCGTGGCGCTCGAAGATCGTCCAGATGTTATTGCCGTCCGATAGCGTCTGGTAGGGCAGCAGACGCTTCATGTCGTCGCGCGCGATGCTGTCGACCCAGCTGCGGTCGATGCGGTGAAAGCCACTTTTGATCATCACGTTGTTGGGAATCGCTTAAAACTGGACCACGGTTTTCATCTAAAACTGACCCACCCTATTTGCGCGTAGATTACACCGCGTCTGTGGATAAGTCTTCTGGTCTGGTTCCTGGATCTCCTTTCTTTGCTGGTTTTTTGGTAG
>JANXSS010000340.1 GCA_025356535.1 Herminiimonas sp. | reverse complement strand
CTACCAAAAAACCAGCAAAGAAAGGAGATCCAGGAACCAGACCAGAAGACTTATCCACAGACGCGGTGTAATCTACGCGCAAATAGGGTGGGTCAGTTTTAGATGAAAACCGTGGTCCAGTTTTAAGCGATTCCCAACAGTCGACCCCACCTTGAATCCACAGGCAGCCGCAACGCTTCAGGCCATGGCGATCGCCGGCGGATCCGGAGCCTACTATCCGGCCGTCAGCGCCGCCGCACTGGTCACCAATCTCAACAGCATCCTCCTGGCGGTGCAGACCGGTTCCCTGTCGACCACTTCCGCCGCCGTCAATTCGACCCATCTGCAAAACGGCACCGTCGAATTCCAGTCGAATTTCACCTCAAGCGATGCGACCTACCAAGACTGGACCGGCGACCTTTTCGAGCAGGCGCTCGATCCGCTTACCGGCATTGCATCGGCGACGAAAATATGGTCGGCGCAGGGATTGCTGGATACCAAGGTCGCAGGCACGGGCTGGTCGGGCGCGCGCGTCATCGGTACCTGGAACCCCGCACTGAACAACGGTGTCGGTGCCGGCGCACCGTTTTCATGGGCAAATATCAGCAGTGCGCAGCAGGCATTACTGCAGCCGTCCGATACGAACGGCCAGAACAGGCTGGCGTATTTGCGGGGAAACCGGGCCCTGGAAAAACGCAACGGCGGTGCGTTCCGCAATCGGACCCATGTCCTCGGCGACATTGTCGATAGCCAGCCCATCTATGTCGCGGCGCCGGCGCAACCGTATTTTTCTACCAGCTACCGGGCGTTCCAGCTCGCCAAGGCGAACCGACAGCCGATGCTTTACGTCGGCGCCAACGACGGCATGCTGCATGCCTTCAATGCGTCCACAGGTGCCGAGAGTTTTGCATTCATTCCCAACGCGGTGTTTGCAAACTTGCCGAACCTGACCGACCCGCTTTACAACCAAAGCCATCGGTTCTATGTCAACGCATCGCCGCAAGTAAGCGACGTGCAATTCGGCTCCGGAGGCGCCTGGCACACGCTGCTCGTGAGCGCCGAAGGCGCAGGCGGAAAATCGGTATTCGCCCTCGATGTCACCTCGCCCGAGACCCTCACCAGCGAGGCAGCGGTTGCCAGCGCGGCATTGTGGGAATTCACGGATGCCGACATGGGCTTCGGCTTCAGCGAGCCCCAGACTGCAGCGGTGAATGCCACGCCGGGCTTTGCGGTTTTCTTCGGCAACGGTTATGGCAGCACGAACAACAAGGCCATGCTGTACGCCGTCAATCCACAAAGCGGCCAGATCATCCGGAAACTCGATCTGTGCGCCGCCGTCGCGCTTGCCTGCGATACCGCGCTGCCGCAAGGGCTTTCGACGGTCGCAACCAGCCAGTCGGACGGCTTGCAAGGCCAGCCGATCACGAAAATCTATGCCGGCGACTTACAGGGGAACATGTGGGCAATCGACGTCGGCAACGGTAACCCCGCCAACTGGACCGTGCGCCTGCTGTTTCAGGCAAGAGATGCCGGCGGCGCCATCCTGCCGATTACCACCGCGCCGGTGGTGACGCTGCATCCGAAATATCCGCGCTACCTGGGTGAATTCCTCATTTTCGGTACCGGCCAGCTGTTGACCTCGGCAGACCTGTCGACGACCCAGATCCAGAGCGTCTTCGGTGTCTGGGACAAGCCGCTTTTGACCACTGTCGGTCATCGCGGCGACCTGCAGGCCCAGACCCTCGGCTCCGTCAGCGCCAGTACCTCGGGCCTGCCGCAGGACGTCTTGACGGTGACGTCGAATTCGGTCGACTGGGCAAGCAAATTAGGCTGGTACGAAGATCTGAAAGTGCCGGGGCAGCGCATCATCACGGCATCCCAGCTCGTCAATGGCGCATTTCTCACGACCTTGAATACACCACCGACGACCTCGTGCAGCGCAGGATTCGATGCAACGTTTTTGGAAATTAATCTTCAGACCGGCGGCGGCTTCAGCCAGCCGCAACTCGACATCAACGGCGACGGCATCATTTCCGCAACCGACACCATCGTGGGTAAATCAATTGCCGGCGTCAGGATCGGGGCTGGATATGCCAGCAGCCCGACGCTGATCGGAGCGAACAAGAACAACCAGATTACAAAACTGATCACCCGGTCAGGCGGACAGCAGGTGTCCATTGCAGATCCGAACAACACGCCGCGTCAATTGACCTGGTGGCAAACCCAATAAGACAATCAAGATGAAAAACCGGATCGACTCCAGCCAGCGCCAGCCTGGCTTCACGCTTATCGAAGTCCTGATCGTGGTGGTCATTGTCGCCATCCTGGCGGCGGTGGCGCTGCCGTCTTATAAATCGTATGTCCTGAAAACGCGTCGTGCCGATGCGCTTGCGACACTTACGCAGACGCAGGCAATCCTGGAGCGGTGCTATGCGCAAAAGCTTTCTTATGCCACGGCGTGCTCCGACACGCCCGCCTTCCCGCTCACCTCGGCGCAATCGTTCTACAGGATCGCGATGTCGAATCAGACGGCGACGACTTACACGCTGACTGCGACCACGCTCAATGCACAGACCGCCGACACGACCTGCACGACCATGACGCTCGACCAGGCAAACCAGAAATCTGCTGCCAATTCCAGCGGTACGACACAGGCAGTCTGCTGGAACCCTTGATTAATTCAGGTCAAAAAATGCGACGGTCATGATCTGGCGGTTTCAAGTACCAAGTGCAACACTGGGTTAATGAACTGAATCGGGTTGAAGCTGTAACCGTTGAATGTGTTCAGTATAAACAGCCAGAGGAGTTCGAAATCCCAGGGTCTGGCGCGGGCGGGTATTGAGCGACAA
>JANXSS010000258.1 GCA_025356535.1 Herminiimonas sp. | reverse complement strand
CGTGCAGCCGTGCAGCCGTGCAGCCGTGCAGCCGTGCAGCCGTGCAGCCGTGCAGGGTCGCATGCGCCTGCAGATTCCCGACTGCCGCGCCTGCCTTGGCTTCCTGGCCGCGCAAAACCGCGGGCAAGGTTTTGTTTGAACCGGTGCCCGGCGCTGTGCCAGGAAAAAGGAAAAAAACGCTGTCGTTTGAAGCTGCAGCGCACCGGGTTTTATTTTTAAGAAGTGTTTAAAAAACAGTACTTTTTTCACAAAAGTGTCAAAGAAGGAATTTAAGATTCGTATCACTGTGGCGCTGCGCAAAAAGCAAGGCGACACGGGAAAAACGGAAAGAGAAAGGCGCGCCGGCAGTGCGCGTGGACCTGAAAGAAATTACTGCCGACAGTTTAAAAGATCTGACAGAAACCTCGATTTCAGCATTGGTGATTGCGTTCATGGGGGCGTGATTACTTTCCCTTTAAATCCCCTCACTTCAGAGAAAACATAAATCATGAAAACATCTTTCAAAGCAGTCGTTCTGGCCCTCTCGATGATCGCCGGTTCAGCCTTCGCAGCAAGCGATCTGTCGAGCCTGACGGATCTGGCAAACACCGGCGCGTTTTCTGATGCAGCAGCCACCGGCGCGCTGGTCGCCGGCCTGACGCTCGACGGTTCGAGCGAAGACAACCTGGCCGTGATCGCCCAGTTCGGCACAACCGGTAACTATGCAACGATCGACCAGACCGGCACCGGCGGTAACGTTGCAGTCATCCTGCAAGATAGCGCCAATTCCGCCAACTCGGCTGCCATCGTCCAGAACGGCACATTGAACATCGCAAAAATCAACCAGCGTTGATTGCCGCTCGGGCCAGACAAGTTCAGGCCTGACCTGCTGCTGCAAGAACGCATCGCCCGAAAAAATTCCGCAACAGGCGATGTAGATACCCGGCCCCCATATGCCCATGGTGGCCGGGTAAATTGCATTGCGCCCGCACTGTGTTGCGGTGCAAAACCGGCAGGCATCCGCTGCGGTGCGCCCCCTTCATTACAAGACGCAATAGATTTCCAGAAAATCCGAGCGGCGACCAGCACAGGTCATTCTTACGTAATATTTCCTCGATAAAATATTACGCATTAGACAAATAATTCGGAAAAAGTTTCAGCCGAAAGTCATTTATCTGAATTGCCATGCAGGTTCCCTAGCAATGCAAGCGGATCGTTCCAGTAACCCCGGGTCGCGTTTCTCTGCGGCGTCAACCGCTTGAAAAAATCGTGCGGTTCCACTGAACGCCGGGACGCGTCGCTGCAAAGCGCAGCATCTGCTGCAGGCCGGGTGTTTCAATCAATTCGGAAAACAACAATGAAAACAAATCGACTCCGCGGGCACAAGCATGCCGTCATCGCCCTGTGCGCCAGCGGCTTGCTGAGCGCCCCATTTGCCGCACGGGCCGACGAACGCGAAGACCTCGAGCGGTTGCGGGCAACGGTGCTCGGCCTGATGGAAAGCCTGGTCAAGAACGGTGTGCTGCCGCGCGCCAAGGTCGACGCCATGATGCGCGAAGCCGAGACCAAGGCCAGCACGCGCCTGGCGCAACTGCCGCCGCCGGAAATCGGTGTCGATGGCAAACGCATCGTGCGGGTGCAGTTCGTGCCGGAAGCGGTCAGGACCCAGATGCGCGAACAGATCAAGGCCGAGGTTGCGGCGCAGACCGGCAGCGGGCGCATCGCCGGCAGCGATGGCAACGACCTGGCAAGCCGCATCCGCCTGGAAGCCGACATCCGCCTGCGCGGCGAAATGACGCGCCTCGATGGCGACAACACGCCGGCCAAATCCTACGACAGCGCGGCGCAGGCGACCCGCGCGCCGGATTTCCTGGCCCTGGGCGGACCCGGCAAGGATCTGCATACGGCAAATACGACCGGCAAGAGCAGCCGCGAACGGGTGCGGGCACGGGTCGGCATGGAAGCCGACATCACCGATACCGTCACCGCCGTGCTCGGCATTGCGACCGGCAGCACGACCGGGCCGACCTCGACCAACCAGACGTTGAGCGGCACCGGCTTTTTCAATAAATACAACGTCGTGGTCGACCGCGCGGCGCTGCGCATCAAGCCGCTGCCGTGGATCACGTTAAACGGCGGACGCTTTCGCAATCCGTTCGTCGGCACCGATCTGGTCTGGGCCGACGACCTGAATTTCGAAGGCGTGTCGATGACGCTCAAGCCGCAACTGAGCCCGTCGGTCGGCAGCTTCGTCACGGCTGGCTGGTTCCCGCTGTCGCCGGGCGTGCCGAACCAGTCGAAGGGGCGCAGCCTGCTGGCGGTGCAGGGCGGCATGGACTGGCAGTTCGGCCAGAAGGACAATCGCCTGAAGGTCGCCGCCGCACTCTACGATTTCCATGCCATCGAAGGCGTGGCCGAGACCCAGAGCAGCTACCAGAACGCACCCGACTACGTGGTGCGCTCGGAGTACGGCGCCGGCTACCGCCAGCGCGGCAACACGCTCTTCCGGATCAATGCGCCGACCAGCGTCGATGCCGCGACCAACTGGGGCCTTGCCTCCGGCTTTCGCGAACTCGACCTGACGGCCTCGCTGGACGTGGCGCAGTTCGACCCGTTCCATGTCATCCTCACCGGCGACATCGTCAAGAACCTGAAGTTCAAGCGCGCCGACATCAAGCAGCGTACCGGGCTCGACATCGCCGACGGCAAGTCGCTCGGCTTTCTGGCCAAGGCGCAGATCGGCGATGTCGCCATCAACAGGCTCGGCGCCTGGAACGCTTCGCTGGCCTACCGCTATCTCGGCAGCGATGCGGTCGTCGACGCCTTCACGAATTCGGATTTCGGCCTGGGCGGCACCAATACCAAGGGCGTCATCCTCGGCATGAACTTCGGCCTGGCCAAGAACACCTGGATCTCGGCGCGCTGGCTGTCGGCCAACCTGATCGACGGCGCCGTGCCGGTCACGTCATCGACGACGAAGCCGACCAAGTTTGCCAGCGACATCCTGCAGCTCGACCTGAATTCGAAATTCTGATGGCCGGCGCACTGTCACCGGTGGCGGCGCGCAGCGGTTTCTGCAGCGCGGTGCTGCTGCTGGCGCTGGCGCCGGCGCTGCTGGCATCGCAGCCGGCGCAAGCCGCCGAGGACAAGAAAGGCGCCGAACAGGTGCGGCGCATGCAGCAGAAAATGCGGCAGCTGGAGCAGGAAAAGGCGCAGCTGCTTCAGGGCAAAGCCGAAGCCGACACGCAACTCAAAAGCGAGACCGAAAAACTCGGACAAAGCCGGCACAGCGCCAACGCCGCCAACCGCCAGCGCGCAGCGCTGGAGCGCACCTTGAACGCCGCCGAAAGCGCGAAGACCGCGCTGGCCGATCAACTGGCGGCGTCGGAAAAAAAACTGGCCGACACAAGTGCGCGGCTGGCGGAAACCGCCGCCACGCTTGTCCAGGCGCAGGAGACCAGGCGCGGCCTCGATACCAGTCTTGCCGCGAGCACGAAGTCCGGTGCCGAATGCGTGGCGAAAAACGAGAGCCTGCACCGGCTCGGCATCGCGCTGCTGGCGAAGTTCGAAGACAAGGGCAGCTTCGCGCGCGCCGTGCAGCCGGAGTTCTTAACGCGACTCAGGGCCGTCGGCGCCGAGAACATGATCGAGGAATACCGCGACAGGCTCGATGCGGACCTGCTCGGCCAGCAGCTCGCCGAGCGCCAGGCCGCGACCCGGCAAAAAGCGCTACTGGTGGCGCAGGAAAGCAGCCGGCTGGCAAACGAGCGGATCGAGCGTGACGAGCAGGAGCGAGAAAAGACCGAGCAGCGCAAGGCCAGGCAGCAAAGCCAGATCGACCGGCTGGCCAGGCGTGTCAGGGATACGTTTGGCAACATCGAATGGTGACGCGATGACCGGATTTTGCACAGCACCGAAGTCCCCGGACCGGCCTTGCCGGCCTGCCGGCGCGCGCGGCTTCACGTGACTCGAACTGCTGGTCGTCATCGTCATCATCGGCATGCTGGCCGCCTATGTCGGGCCGAAATATTTTTCCCAGTTGGGCAAGTCCGAAGTGACGATCGCCAGGGCGCAGATCGGCGCTTTTGAAAAGTCGCTCGACGCCTACCGGCTCGACGTCGGCCGCTATCCGAGCACGGAAGAAGGCATGGCGGCGCTGATGGTCGCGCCACCGGCGGCAGCGGCAAGGTGGAACGGGCCGTACCTGAAGAAAAACGTCCCGCCCGACCCCTGGGGCCACCCGTATGCCTATCGTGCGCCGGGGCCGACGTCGGAGTTCGAGATCACCTCGCTCGGGCGTGACGGCCAGCCCGGCGGCAGCGGGGAAGACGCCGACATCCATTCCCAATAAGCCTTGCCGCGGCCGTGGCGACGATCCGGCCCGGTTGCAGCGTTTCCCTACATTGATGAGCGTACCCAAATGAAGTTCGATGTCCGTACCCTGACGCCGGATCTGTCGATTGCCCGGATCACCGTCGATGGCCGCGATGAAGCCGACGCCCGCCGTCAGGTTGCCGCGCGCGGCCTGTTCGTCAGCGCCATCGCGCCGCTGCGCGGCAGTGCGCGCAGGCAGGCGGCGGGCCTGTCGCTGGTGTTGTTCAGCCAGGAACTGCTGGCCCTGCTCAACGCCGGACTGGGCATCGTCGAGGCGCTCGAGGCGTTGCTGGAAAAGGAAGCCGGCAGCGGCCCGCGCACGGCGCTCGAGCGCCTGCTGGCCGGGCTGCGCGAAGGCCGGCGTTTCTCGGCGGTGCTGGCAGACCAGCCGGAACTGTTCCCGCCACTGTACGTGGGCATCGTGCAG
>JANXSS010000396.1 GCA_025356535.1 Herminiimonas sp. | reverse complement strand
CGCATGGGCCAGATGCTGATCGAAGCCGTCGGCCAGACCGACGACATGGTGCTGGCCGGCGCGCTCGACATTGCCGGCTCGCCCAGCATCGGCGTCGACGCCGGCGCTTTTCTTGGCAAGGCCACCGGCGTGGCCATCTGCGCCACGCCTGCCGCCGCGCTGGCCGAGGCCTATTGCGTGATCGACTTCACCCGGCCCGAAGGCACGCTCGCCCTGCTGCCCTACTGCGCGCAGCATGGCATCAAGGTCATCATCGGCACCACCGGTTTTGATGCCGCCGGGCGTGCCGCCATTGCCGCCGCCGCCGAAAAGACCGCGATCGTCTTCGCGCCTAACATGAGCGTGGGCGTGAATGTGACGATGAAGCTGCTCGAACTTGCCGCCGCCAGTTTTGCCGATGGTTACGACATCGAAATCGTCGAAGCCCATCATCGTCACAAGGTCGACGCGCCTTCCGGCACGGCCCTGATGATGGGAGAAGTGATTGCAGCGGCGCAGGGCAGAAAGCTCGACGACGTTGCCGTCTATGCGCGCCACGGCGTGACCGGTCCGCGCGAGCCGTCGTCGATCGGCTTTGCGACCATTCGCGGCGGCGACGTGGTCGGCGACCATACGGTGCTGTTTGCCGGCATCGGCGAGCGCATCGAGATCAGCCATAAGTCGTCGAGCCGGGTCACCTACGTGCATGGCAGCCTGCGGGCCGCCCGTTTCCTTGCCGACAAGACCAGCGGCCTCTACGACATGCAGGATGTGCTTGGCCTGCGCTGACGTCATGTTGCCGGCCACGCCGGGCGCATGCGGTTTCGGCGAAAAAACCGGCGGCCCGATTTGAATCCCCTGGCGACATCCGCGTCTGCTCCGGCCACCGGCCTGGCACATTACTGGTCGCAGACCGACGCCATCTCGCACGCGGTGGCCATTGTCCTGCTGCTGATGTCGGTGGTGAGCTGGCTGTATATCCTTTCCAAAAGCTGGAGCGCCTTTCGCATTCGTCGCAGCGCCGGCGCGCTGGAGGCGTTCTGGCAGGCGCCGACCCTGCCCGACGCGATTGCCCTGCTGGGCGTGGCCGATGCCGAGCAGGTCTATGCGCCGCTGGCGGTGCAAAGCGCGCAGGCGGCCACGCTGAGCCTGCAGGAAGGCTCGCTCAACGCCGCCAGCGAGCGCGGCGAACTCATCACCCGCACATTGCGGCGTGAAATCAACCGGGTGTCGTCGCGCCTGGAGTCCGGCCTGACGCTGCTGGCGTCGGTCGGCGCGACCGCACCCTTCGTCGGCCTGCTCGGCACCGTCTGGGGCATCTATCATGCGCTCAACGCGGTGGCGGCCAGCGGCACGGTACAGATCGACCGGGTCGCCGGTCCGGTCGGCGAAGCATTGATCATGACGGCATTCGGCCTGACGGTTGCGATACCGGCAGTTCTGGCCTACAACGCTTTCACGCGGGTCAATCGGGTCACGCTGGCCGAGCTCGACGCTTTCGCGCACGACCTGCATGCCTATCTGACGACCGGCGCCAGGGTCGGGGAGTGATGCGCAAATGAGCTTCGGTGCATTCGACGAGAGCCGGCATGCGGCGCCGATGGCCGAAATCAACGTGACGCCGATGGTCGACGTCATGCTGGTGCTGCTGGTGATCTTCATCCTGGCCGCGCCGCTGTTTACCCATGGCCTGCGGCTCGATTTACCGGGCGCAGCAGCCGCGCCGCTGCCGGCGCCGCCAGCCACGGTGGTGCTGTCGATCGACGCGACTGGCAAGCTGTACTGGAATGGCGATGCAATCGCCCCCGGTGCGCTTGCCGCGCGGATGGCTGCGGCAGCCGCGCAGAATCCGCAGCCCGACCTGCAATTGCGCGCCGACCGCGCCACCCGCTACGACGTGATCGCGCAGGTGCTGTCGACGGCGCAGGCCAACAATCTGGTCAAGATCGGCTTCGTGACCGAGCCGAAACCCGGCGACGGCGCGTTGCCGCTGAGGCCGGCGCAGGTGCTGCCAACGCCGGCATTGCCCGGTGCAGGCGGTAAATGACATGGCGACGGTGCGCATCGACGGTGCGGCAATAACGGGATGGGACGCATTCCACACGCAGTCGCAGCAGGTCTTCGGCTTTCCGGATTTCTACGGCCGCACGATGGATGCCTGGATCGACTGCCTGAGCTACCTGCGCGACGACGACGGCATGTCGGCCATTCGCCTGGCACCCGACGAAGTCCTGCAGATCGACATAGTACATGCCGACGTCTGGCGCAGCGCGCATCCGGACATGCTCGACGAGGTGCTGTACTGCATTGCCGGCATTAACGAGCGCTATGCCGATTACGGCGAAGCGCCGGCGTTGCGGGTCGGTCTGTGCTAGGGAAGCGCTGATCAATGCACGATTTCTGGTTCGTTCCTGATTTTTCGGCGTTGAAAGTCGGCACATTGCGGACTTGGTCCGACCGAGGCTCAAAAATGAACGTTTTAGAGCCGAATTGGCCCTGTCTTGTATGCCT
>JANXSS010000226.1 GCA_025356535.1 Herminiimonas sp. | reverse complement strand
TCCAAGGTTAACAACGACCTGTCGAATGCAGAAAAGGTGCTCGAGGATGACCACTATGGCCTGGACAAGGTCAAGGAACGTATCCTGGAATACCTCGCCGTGCAACAGCGCGTCGACAAGTTGAAAGCGCCGATCCTGTGCTTCGTCGGGCCACCGGGCGTGGGCAAGACCTCGCTCGGCCAGTCGATTGCGCGGGCGACCAATCGCAAGTTCGTGCGCATGGCATTGGGCGGCGTGCGGGACGAAGCCGAGATTCGCGGCCATCGCCGCACCTACATCGGTTCGATGCCGGGCAAGATCCTGCAGAGCCTGGCCAAGTGCGGCGTCAGAAATCCATTGTTCCTGCTCGACGAAATCGACAAGCTGGGCATGGACTTCCGTGGCGACCCCTCCTCGGCGCTGCTGGAAGTGCTCGATCCGGAGCAGAACCATACGTTTTCGGACCATTATGTCGAGGTCGATTTCGATCTGTCGGACGTGATGTTCGTGGCGACTTCGAACTCGTACAACATTCCGCCGGCGCTGCTGGACCGGATGGAAGTCATCCGCCTTTCGGGATATACGGAAGACGAAAAGACCAGCATCGCGCAGCGTTATCTGGTGCCCAAGCAGATCAAGAACAACGGCCTGAAGGAAGACGAGATCACGGTTGCCGAAGGCGCGCTGCGCGACATCATCCGTTACTACACACGCGAAGCCGGCGTGCGTTCGCTGGAACGCGAAGTCTCGAAAATCTGCCGCAAGGTCGTCAAGATGCTGCTGCTGAAAAAGACCGAGACGAAAGTTGCGGTCACGTCGAAGAACCTGGACAAGTTCCTGGGGGTGCGGCGCTTCGATTTCGGCATGGCGGAAAAAGAGAACCAGGTCGGGCAGGTGGTCGGCCTTGCATGGACCGAGGTCGGCGGCGACCTGCTGACGATCGAGGCCGTGGCAATGCCGGGCAAGGGTGGCGTGATCCGTACCGGCACCCTCGGCGACGTGATGAAGGAGTCGATCGAAGCGGCCCGCACGGTGGTGCGCAGTCGTGCCAAGAAGCTCGGCATCAAGGCCGATGTCTTCGAGAAGAACGACATCCACATCCACGTGCCGGAAGGCGCAACGCCGAAAGACGGTCCGTCTGCGGGTGCGGCAATGACGCTGGCGATGGTGTCGGTATTTACCGGTATTCCGGTGCGCGCCGATGTGGCGATGACCGGCGAGATCACGCTGCGCGGCGAAGTGCTGCCGATCGGCGGCTTGAAGGAAAAGCTGCTGGCAGCGCATCGCGGCGGCATCAAGACGGTGCTCATTCCCGAGCAGAACGTCAAGGACCTGGCCGACATTCCGGACAACGTCAAGAACAAGCTCGAAATCGTGCCGGTGCGCTGGATCGACAAGGTGCTTGAGATTGCGCTGGAGCGCCAGCCAGTGCCGCTGACCGACGAGGAAGCAGCCATCGGTGTGGCCGCCGCCGCAGCAGCGGTGACGGCAGCCAAGCCGGTGGACCTGACTGACGGCGTACGCACGCACTGATCCGACGCGATCGCGTCCGTCCCCAAAACGCCCTTCGGGGCGTTTTTTCATTTGCGCCCAGTTATCCCTGGCAAACAGCCCGAAGATGCATTAAACTAGCGGGCTTGGCGCGGTGACAAGCGTCAGGAATGCATGGCAATGAAGGTGAAGCACGAATGATTGCGGGTGCTTAGCTCAGTTGGTAGAGCGGCGCCCTTACAAGGCGTAGGTCGGCGGTTCGAGCCCGTCAGCACCCACCAGCAGTTCAGTCGCAGGGTCAGGTCGATTTCATGAACCGAGCGTCGCCGAGTAGTCGCCAGCATCAGCACAGCGCAGCAGCAGGCGCATCAGGATCAAGCAGCATTGGAGTGGTAGTTCAGTTGGTTAGAATACCGGCCTGTCACGCCGGGGGTCGCGGGTTCGAGTCCCGTCCACTCCGCCAGAATCGTAGCAAGCGAAGTGATCCGAAAGGATCACGTCGGGACTCGAAGGCAATCCCTTGTAAGGGATTGCGCGGCCTGCAGCATGTAGGCGAGTCCCGTCCACTCCGCCAGAATCGTAGCAAGCGCAGTGCTGTAGCATGCGTGGTGCTTCCCCAGGGAAGCGCGTATTGAAAGGCGAACGCGAGTTCGCCTTTTTTCTTATCTGATGTTCGAAAATCGCCTGTGAGTAGCCGACCATGTTTGAATTCATTCGCACCCACCAGCGCCTGATGCAGTTTGCATTGTTGCTGTTTATCTTTCCGTCGTTTGCCTTCGTCGGCATTCAAAGCTATGCGCATTTTGGCGAAGCCGACAATACGGTGGCCACCGTCGGCAAGCAATCGATCACCAAGCAGGAATGGGAGTCGGCGCAGCAGGAGCAGATGGAGCAACTGCGGCAGCGTTTCGGCGCGCAGTTCGATGCGAAGATGTTCGACACGCCTGAAGCACGCCAGCGCATCCTGGAAAACCTGGTGGCGCAACGCGCACTCGGCGCAGAAGCGACCCGCAATCATCTCGCGGTATCGGACCAGACACTGCAGCAATCCATCCTCGCCATTCCGGGACTGACCACGCCCGACGGCAAGTTCGATGTCGAGCGCTACAAGAGCCTGCTGGCAGTGCAGGGCATGACGCCGACGATGTATGAAGCGCGCCTGCGCCAGGACCTGGCGCTGCAGCAGATCAATGCAGCCATCCAGAGCACCGCCTTTGCACCGAACACGGTTGCGGCGCGCCTGTCGGATCTGAACGACCAGGAACGCACGGTTCAGGAAATCACGTTCAAGAACGATGCCTTCGTCGCGCAGGTCAAGCTCACCGATGCCATGCAGAAGGCATATTACGAAAAGAACATCGCGCAGTTCGAGGTGCCAGAGCAGGTCAAGGCCGAATACGTGGTGCTGTCGGCCGAGGCGCTTGCAGCGCAGATCACGGTGTCGGATGCCGACATCAAGTCCTATTACGACCAGAACCAGAAAAAATACGGCGTCGAGGAACAGCGCCGCGCCAGCCATATCCTGATCGCTGTGAAGAAGGATGCAAGCGCCGCCGAGGTTGCTGCGGCAAAGGCCAAGGCAGAAAAGCTGTTGGTCCAGGTGCGTGCGGCGCCGGCCGATTTTGCCAAACTGGCCAAGGCGAATTCGGACGACCCCGGTTCCGGCGAACGGGGCGGCGACCTCGATTACTTCGGACCTGGCATGATGGTCAAGCCGTTCGAGAATGCTGCCTTCAAGATGAAGGCCGGCGACATCAGCGATCTCGTGCGCTCGGACTTCGGCTTTCACATCATTCGGCTCACCGAAGTCAAGCCGGCAGCAATCAAGCCGCTCGAGGAAGTCAAGACCGAGATCGCCGGCGAAATCAAAAAGCAGCTCGCAGCAAAGAAATATGCGGAAGCTGCAGAGACCTTCACCAACACCGCCTATGAACAGGCCGACAGCCTGAAGCCGCTGGCCGACAAGCTCAAGCTGAAGATCGAGACGGCCAGCAATCTCAAGCGCAAGCCGGACCCGAATGCGCCGCCTGCTTCACCTGTGAACAATCCGAAGTTTCTTGCCGCCCTGTTTTCAACCGATGCGCTGAAGAACAAGCACAACACGGAAGCCGTGGAAGTCGCGCCCAGCACGCTGGTGGTGGGCCACGTGGTCGAATACGTCCCGGTCAGCAAGCTGCCCTTCGAGGCGGTGCAATCGCTGGTGCAGGCCCGCCTGACCCAGACCGAGGCAGCCGCCCTGGCGCACAAGGCCGGTCAGGCCCGGCTCGCGCAATTGCAGAAGAACGCGGACGACGCGCAGTTCGGCCCGGCCAAGGCAGTCTCGCGCACCAAGGGCGCCGGCGTCGAGAATGTTGCGCTTGCCGCCATCATGACGGCCGATGTGGCCAAGCTGCCGGCAGTCGTCGGTGTCGATGTGCCGGGACAGGGTTACAGCGTCTATCGCATCAACAAGGTCGCTGCACCGGCAACGCTGGATGTCGCGCGCCGGCAGGCCGAGCGCCAGCAGGTCGCCAATGCCCTGGCGCAGGAAGAAATGCTGGCCTACATCGATGTGGTCAAGCAGCGCGCAAAGGTGACGATCAAGACGCCGGCGCAGATCGATGCGGCGACGCAGGCAGAAGAGAAGGCTGGCGGCGATCCGCTGGTCAAGCCGGCGACACCGGCCACACCCGCCAAAGGCACGGCAACTTCGCCGGCGCCAAAATAGGAAAGGGCAGCGCGGTCGCTCGCTGCGCGCTGCGTTGACTGTTTAGCCGTTCAAGGGCGCCAGATCCGGCGGATAGAGCGCGGCGGCCGCGGCGGCAAATGCCGCATCCGAAAATTCCGGCATCGCCAGCACCTGTGCAGTGCCGTACTGGCTGAAATTGCGGGCGATCGAGCGCCGGTAAGCCGGGTCGTAATGCTGCACCAGCAGTTCGCCCACCAGCGTTTCCATGGCGCCGCTCGACGCCATCTGTTGCCAGCGCTTGATGGGCGCGGCGCCATACAAGGTCGTCAGGCAGTCGAGCTGGCGGTTCAGCGCATCCGGACTATCGACGAAATGCACGTAGTCCGTCATCAGCAAGGCCACCCGCGCAGCATCGGGCAGCGCCAGGGCGATGCAGGGCGCCGCCCGCATTGCATCCATCAAGGCGTCCGGCACGCGGACGTTGCCGACTTTCTTGCTTTCCGACTCGATGAACACTTCGATGGCCGGATCGAAGGCGCGCAGCTTTTCCCAGATACGGGTTTCGAACATCTTCTGTGTCGGCTGCGGCGCATCGGGCAGATGGCCCAGCACCGAGCCGCGATGCGCTGCCAGCAGCTCCAGGTCGAGCACCTGTGCGCCTGCCAGGGCAAGCGTCTGCAGCAGCCGGCTCTTGCCGCTGCCGGTGGTGCCGCAGATGACCCGGTAACGGAACCGTCCGGGCAAGGTCGTCAGTTCGGCATTGACGTGGCGACGGAATTCTTTATAGCCGCCGTCGAGCTGCACGGCATGCCAGCCGATGCGCGCCAGCACATGCGCCATCGCACCGCTGCGATTGCCGCCGCGCCAGCAATAGACCAGCGGCTTCCAGTCCCGCGGCTTGTCCATGAAAAGGGTTTCGATGTGATGCCCGATGTTGCGCGAAACCAGCGCGGCGCCTGCCTTCTTCGCTTCGAATGCATTGACCTGCTTGTAGAGCGTGCCGATGCGGATGCGCTCCTGATCATCCAGTACCGGACAGTTGATCGCACCCGGCAGGTGATCCTCGGCAAATTCGCCGGGACTGCGCACATCGATGATGGCGTCGAAGGTTTCGGCTTGCGCCAGTACCGCGGAAAATTCCATCAGGGCCGGATATTTCAGGCGCTGACCGGTCGTACCTGAATCTGCCGCCGCGCCGTGCGGCGCAACGGTCTGCGACAGGCCGGCCGGCGCTGCGTCGCCGGTGAGGATTGCGGTCATTTCGAAACCGATGCGCTGGCCCTGCTGGCGCCGCCGGTGACGGTCGTGCGCTTCTGGCCTGCCCCGGCATCGGCAGCATCGGCGCCTGCCGGGGCCTGCGAGTTGGGCAGCAGGCGCGAGAGGTACGGCCAGACGTTATCGAGCAGCAGCGTCTGGGCCGCAGCGGCGGGATGGATGCGGTCGGCCTGGAACAGTTCGGGACGCGTCTGCAAGCCCTCCAGGAAAAACGGCACCAGCGTCACGTCGTCCTGTTTCGCCAGGGTTGCATACAGGCCGGCAAAGCGGCGGGTGTAGTCGCCGCCGTAGTTCGGCGGTATCTGCATGCCCAGCAGCAGCACGCGGGCGCCGCTTTTCTTCGACATGTCGATCATTTCCTGCAGATTGGCCTGGGTGGCGCCAAGCGGTAGTCCACGCAGGCCATCGTTGCCACCGAGCTCGATGACGACGATGTCGGGATGGTGCTTCTGTAGCAGCGCCTGCAGGCGGGCCCGGCCGCCGCTGGTGGTCTCGCCGCTGATGCTGGCATTGACGATCGCGGCGCGCGTGCGCGTCGTTGCGATGCGCTTTTCCATCAACGGCACCCAGCCGGCGCCGCGTTGCAGCCCGTACTCCGCCGACAGGCTGTCGCCCAGCACAAGCACGGTTTTTGATGCAGAATGGTCGCGCGCGTGGTCTGCGCCGGCTGCAATGCCGGGTGGCGAAGCGGCCACCGTTGCGCTGCCTGCGGCGGCGATGGCCGGATTGGCCGGATTACACAGCAGGCCGAGCCACAGCGCTGCCGCACCGAACGCCCGCCGCCGCTGCACCGTCAACTTTTCCGAGAAAATTTCCTGCATGCCTGATGCCATTGTGTTGTCCTCTGCAATTGAAACGATCGGTCTGGGCAAGCGCGTCTCCGACGCCACCGGCGAACTCACGATTTTGGATGACATCAATTTTACCGTGCCGGCCGGTGCGACGCTGGCCATCGTCGGCGCTTCCGGCTCCGGCAAGTCGACCCTGCTGGGGCTGCTCGCCGGCCTCGACACGCCGACTTCAGGCACGGTGCTGCTCGACGGCGCCGATATCTTCGCGCTCGACGAGGACGGCAGGGCCGGCGTGCGAAAGCGTTCGCTCGGCTTCGTGTTCCAGTCGTTCCAGCTGCTGCCGCACCTGACTGCCCTGGAAAACGTGATGCTGCCCCTGGAGCTGCGCGGCGACGCCGATGCCGCCGCCCGTGCCGAAGCGATGCTGGCGCGCGTCGGCCTGGCCTCGCGCCTGACGCATTATCCGAAGTACCTGTCCGGCGGCGAGCAGCAGCGGGTGGCGCTGGCGCGCGCCTTCGTCTGCGAGCCGCCGCTGCTGTTTGCCGATGAGCCGACCGGCAGCCTCGATGCGGCAACCGGGGAGGCGGTCATCCGGCTGATGTTCGAACTGAACCACGAACGCGGCTCGACCCTGGTGCTGGTCACGCACGACAAGGCGATTGCCGCCCTGTGCGGGCGCACGATCACGATCACGGCCGGTCGCCTGGTTTGACCGTTGCTGTGAGCGCTGCAGCGAGCGTTGCAGCGACCCGAGGCGCTACGTGCAGGGCCGATGCCGGGCGGCGCTGCCGTCCTGCGCGATCAGGCCGTTGAGGACTGCGCGGGCGGCATCGATGATCTCACTGGCGGTGACGCCGACCGGGCCGATGCCGGCGGCCACCAGGGCGTCGGCCGCCGCGCCGTGTATCCAGACCGCCGCCAGCGCAGCCTGATGCGGTGGCCAGCCCTGTGCCAGCAGTGCGCCGCAGATGCCGGCCAGGACGTCGCCGGTGCCGCCGCTGGCCAGCGCAGGGTTGCCGGTCGGGTTGATCGTCAGGCTGCCGGCATGGGCGACCACGCTGCCGGAGCCCTTGAGAACGACGGTGGCGGCAAAACGCCGGGCCAGCGTGCCGGCGGCCTGCAGTCGGTCGGCCTGTACCGCCGCTGCCGTGATGCCGAGCAGGCGCGCTGCTTCCAGCGGATGCGGCGTCAGCAAGGTCGATTGCTGCGGGCCGCGTTCGGCGAGCCGTTGCTGCAGCGCCGGGCTGGCCGCAACCAGGTTCAGGCCATCCGCATCGACGACCAGCGCCGCGGCCGTCGTGCAGGCGCGCGCCACCAGCGCGGGCGCATCGGCGCCGTTGCCAAGGCCGGGGCCGATGACCACGGTTTTTCCTGAAAAATCGAGATCGGCCGCCAGCCGGCACATCAGTTCCGGATGCCCGGCAATGCCCGACTGCGCATGGGCTGCATCGGCAAAGCCGATCAGCACGCGACCGCTGCCGCTCTTCAATGCAGCCAGCGCCGCAAGGATCGCCGCACCGGTCATGCCGGCGGCGCCGCCCACCACCTGCACGTCGCCAAAGGTGCCCTTGTGCGAATTCTGCCGGCGCCGGTGGCCCGGTGCATTGAAGGCAGCCGGCCGGCTCAGGCGGGCGACCGGCAACGGAAACAGGGCGGCCGCGACATCGAGTCGCGCCAGCGTGACCCGGCCGGCCAGGTCGCGGCCATCGCCGGTGTGCAGGCCCGGTTTGTCGCCGATGAAGGTGAGGGTATGGGTGGCTTCGATGCAGCTGCCGGGTCGGGTTGCCGGCTGGTCCGACGCGGGCGGGTGCATGCCCGTATCGGCGTTCAGGCCGCTAGGCACGTCCAGAGCCAGGCGCGGTGCGGCAATCCGGTTGAGTGCGGCGATCACCGCCGGCCAGGCGCCGTCGAGCGGGCGCGTCAGGCCGATGCCGAACAGGCCATCGACGACCAGTGCCCAGGATTGATTGTTCGGCTCCTGCACCAGCGAAAAATCGGCGAAGCGCAGGCAGGGCGCGGGTCCGGCGGTTGCACGGTCTGCCGAACTTTCCAGTTCGTGGCTTGCCGCCTGCGCACGCCGCAGCGCGCGGCTGCGATCCGTCTCGGCAGCGCCGCCGACGGCCGGCATGCACAGCACGGTGACGGCGCAGCCGAGACGCGCCAGGCCGGCCGCACAGTCGAGGGCGTCGCCGCCGTTGTTGCCGGGCCCGGCGGCGACCAGCACCGGCAGGCCGCGCAGGGTGGCCACGCCGGGCCGGCGCCTCAGCAGCGCGGCGGCAAAGGCGGTTGCCGCCGCGCCGGCGCGCTGCATCAGCGTGCCGGGCGGCAGCAGCGCCAGCGCCGCCGTTTCCACCGTGCGCAGTTGCGCTGTCGAATACAAGGTGCCGGCGTCGTCCGCATCGTCATTGCCTGCCTGGCCGGCGCCGGGCCGCTCAGCCATAGCGCGACATGGTCAGGCCATCGGTATCGATATCGGTGGCCCGTCCGGACACCAGGTCGGCCAGTACCCTGGCGCAGCCCGGCGCCATCGCCCAGCTGTTGGCGCCATGGCCGATATTGAGGTACAGGTTGGCCACCGGCGTCGATCCGAGAATCGGGGCGCCGTCCGGCAGGGTCGGCACGATGCCGGACCACTGGGTGGCGGCATTGTAGTTGGCGGCGTCGGGAAACCATTGCTGCGCCACCTTCAGCAGGGTGGCAATTGCGGCCGGGCGCATCTCGGTGGTGCGCGCGCCGACTTCGGCGGTGCCGGCCAGGCGCATGCGCATGCCCATGCGGGTGATCGCCACCGAATAGGACGAGTCCGACAGCGAGGCCAGCGGCGCATCGTCGAAATTGCGGATTGCCGCCGTTGCCGCATACCGGCGCACCGGGAAAAAGGGCAGCTTCACCCCCAGGGGCGCCAGCAGCGCATGACTGCCTTCGCCGGCGGCGACGATTGCGGCATCGACACCGAAGCGCTCCTGCCCGATGCGCAGGAACAGGCCCGCTGCGGCAGTCGCACCCGGCTCGATGGCGGTGACTTCACTGCCGAAATGGAAATTCACGCCGAGCGACTGGGCAGCGCCGCGCAACTGCTTGCAAAACAGCGGACAGTTGCCGGCTTCATCCTGCGGCAGGTGCAGGCCGCCTGCAAGAACCGCCGTGCGGCGCAGGGCCGGCTCGACCGCGTAGACGTCTTCCGGCTCGAGCAGGCGGTGCGGCACGCCGCGCTCGGCCAGGAATGCCTGCAGCGGCGCGGCAAGCTCGCGTTCGTGCGGCGTGCGGTAGAGCTGCAGGTAGCCCCGGGTGCGTTCGAATTCGAAGCCGTGCTGCTGGCGCAATGCCTCGACCACGTCGCTGCTGTAGGCGGCGATGCGGTAGCTGCGTTCGGCATTGATACGGTAGCGGTCGATCTCGCATTCGGCAATCCAGCGCCGCGCCCATTGCCAGAGCTGACGGTTCATGCGCGGCTCGATCAACAGCGGCGTATCGCGCTTGAGCAGCATCGACAGCAGTTTTTTCGGCATGCCGGGTGCCGCCCACGGCAGCGCGTGTACCGGCGAGAGGGCGCCGGCGCTGCCGAAACTGGCGCCTTCGGCGACATTGGACTGGCGTTCGATCACCACGACCTCATGACCGGCCCGGGCGAGGAAATAAGCGGTGCAGACGCCGGCGACACCGCCGCCGATGACAGCTACCTGCATGGTGCGCCGCACAGGCATGGCGTGGGTGGAAATTCCTGGTCAGCCAGGGGCGGGACGCAGCATCGTGCGCCGGTGGGAAGCATCATTTGAAAGGCGTCGTCAGGGTCGCGGTTGAAGCAGACATTATGGGTGGAGTCGATGGTGCGGTGCGCGGCATTTGTTGGCCATCCTGTGGATGCGATCCAACGCGAACTAGCTGACGAATATGCAATTTGCAAGGTATGTACGTTACCGTACAGAACCTTATTTGTCGCTCGCGTACAACGTCTCATCGAACGGCGATGCAGTGTACCGTCCCAGGCCGGAAAACACTGCAGGCTGTTTCGACCGACGTATTTTACGGTGCAACCAGCGCGCAGTGCGCAGCGTGAAAAAACACATCCCAACCTACCCTTTCCTAGGAACCCATCATGACACTAAATAAAAACATCCTTACGACAATCCTGGCTTTCGTCCTGTTTGCCCTGGCCGGCTGCGTTTCGACGCCGACCACCGAAGGCACCGGCGCCTATGTGGAAGATTCGGTCATCACCGCCAAGGTAAAGGCGGTCATCCTCAACGAGCCATCGCTGAAGTCACGTGAAATCAATGTCGAGACATTCAAGGGCGTGGTCCAGCTGAGCGGTTTCGTCAGCTCGGAAGGCGATGCAATGCGCGCCGTCGAAGTCGCCCGTGGCGTCAAGGGCGTGATGTCGGTCAAGAACGACATGCGCATCAAGTAAGCGCTGGCAGCAGCACTGTCGCCGGCCCGCGCATTGCGGGCCGCACGGTACCGCACCGGCAGCCGATCGCAACGCCAGCATTGCTGGGTGTGCAATCGCCTGCCGGTGTTTTCATGTCTGCGCACATGGCAATGGACAAAGCGGCGACGCATTCGATATTATTGTTTGAAGACAACATTCCGGACCTCGTATGGCATCCCTGAACACTGACGCGACGTTATTCGCAATCGACGTGACTTCCGCGCCGGCGCCGCCTGGCGACGCGCCGCATCCGCTGGTGACGGCGCAGAAAAGCGCCACGCCTAGCGGCCTGCCGGTGCGGGTGCATGTCGATGCACGCGGCGCGGCACTGGCCTTGCTGGCGACGATTGCTTTCATCTTTGCGCTGCAATGGGCAGAGAAATTTTTCATTCCGGTGATTTTTGCGATCTTCATCGCCTACACGCTCAACCCCGTCGTCTGCTGGCTCGAACGCCTGAAACTGCCGCGCATGGTTGCGGCAAGCATGGTGATGCTGACCCTGTTCGGTGCGCTGTTCATCGTCGGCAGCACGCTGCGCGACGAGTTCACCGCCATCGTCGAGCAGTTGCCCGACACGACGCACCGGCTTTCCGGCGCGCTGGCAAAGATCCGCAACGACAAGCCCGGCGCGCTGCAGCAGATGCAGGCAGCGGCCAACGAGATTGCCAAGGCAACCAACCAGGCCACCGGCGTGACCGGCAAGGCGCCACCGGCCAAGCCGGCAGCCGCCGACGAGCCGGCCATCAAGCTCACGCAGTTGCTGTGGGCCGGTTCCCTGGGCGCGCTGGCGTTTCTCGGGCAGGCGACGATGGTGCTGTTTCTGGTTTTCTTCCTGCTGCTGTCGGGCGACAAGTTCAAGCGCAAGCTGGTCAAGCTGACCGGGCCGTCCATTTCGAACAAGAAGATAACGGTCAACATCCTCGATGCGATGAATGACTCGATCCAGAACTACATGTTCATGCTGCTGGTGACGAACATCCTGCTGGCGTTGCTGATGTGGGCGGCCCTGCGCTGGGTCGGCCTGGAAAATGCCGGCGCCTGGGCCGTTGCCTCGGGACTGCTGCATGTGATTCCCTATTTCGGGCCGCTGCTGATCATGGCCGCCACCGGGCTGGTGGCCTTCATGCAGTTCGAATCGGTGTCGAGCGGGCTGCTGGTGGCGGGCGTCTCGCTGGCCATTGCAACCGTGGTCGGCACGTTCGTGACCACCTGGATGACCGGGCGCATCGCAAAGATGAATGCCGCCGCCGTCTTCATCGCGCTGCTGTTCTGGGGCTGGCTATGGGGTATCTGGGGACTGCTGCTGGGCATACCGATCGTGGTCGTCGTCAAGGTGATTGCCGAGCATGTCGATGGCATGCAGACGCTGGCCGAGCTGCTGGGCGAGTAGGGCGCTGCCGGGCAAGCAGGGCGCGGCAGGCCGGCGACGGCAGTGCGCGCCGGCTAGCCTGACACCGTTGCCGCCAGCGCCGCCTCGATTGCGCGGGCCACGGCGAGGATGCGCGCATCCGCCATCGCCGCGCCGCCGATCATCAGGCCAACCGGCAGGCTCTGCGGCGCATGGCAGGGCAGCGAAACGGCGCAACCGTCGAGCTGGTTGAAGATCGCGGGGTTTCGCAACAGCAGGCTGTTATGCCGGAAAAACACCTCTTCCGACGCTTCCAGCGCGGCCACCGGCGGCGCCACGATCGGTACCGTTGGCATGAGCAACGCATCGAACGGCGCAATCAGCGCTTCGATGCGGCCGATCCATGCGGCGCGCTCGGCCAGCAGGTCGATGTAGTCGGCTGCCGAGATCAGCGCACCCTGGCGAATCCGTTTTGCAACCCGCAGGTCGTAGCCGCTTTCGTGCTGCGCGAGCAGCTTGCGATGCCAGGCAAACGCTTCTGCGCTGGAAAAATAACCGAAGGTCACATAATCGGCCAGCACCGGCATGGCGCATGTGACGATCGAGGCGCCGGCGGCAGACAGGCGATCGAGGGCATTGGAAAACGCTTCGGCCACCTGCGCATCCATCCCATCGAGCACCAGTGTCTGCGGCACGGCCAGGCGCAGGCCGCGCAACGGCAGCGCCGGTATGGCCAGCGCGCGGTCGGCGATGATGCCGTCGATCAGGATGCAGTCGTCGACCGAGCGCGTCATCGCGCAAAGGGTGTCGAGCGTGGTCGATAACGGTATCGCGCCAGCCGTCGGCACCCGTCGCGCCGTCGGCTTGAAGCCGACCAGGCCGCACAGCGCAGCCGGAATACGGATCGAGCCGCCCGTGTCGGAACCGATGCCGGCAACGCACAAGCCGGCTGCAACCGACACGGCGGCGCCCGACGAGGAGCCGCCGGGAATGCGTGCCAGCATCGTATCGGCAGGATTTTCCGGCGTGCCGTAATGCGGATTGAGGCCGACGCCGGAATAGGCGAATTCGGTCATGTTGGTCTTGCCGAGGATGGCCGCGCCGGCTGCACGCAGGCGCGCCACCACCGGCGCATCGGTTGCAGCCGGTGGCGCACCGGCGCGCACCAGCGAGCCGGCCATTGTCGTTTCACCGGCACAATCGATCATGTCCTTGATCGACACCGACAGGCCGGCCAGTGGCGATGGCAAGCTGGCTGCCTGACTGTTCAGCGCATCGGCATGATCGGCCGCCAGCCGGGCGCGCTCCGGGTAAAGACGCGTGAAAACCGCATGCGACGCTTCGGCGCCGGCGATGCAGGCATCGAGCAGCGCGCGCCGCGAACCGGGCGCGATGTTGGCAATGGATGTCGTAATCGGTTTGTCGAATGTATTGTTCATGCGAAAATATCGAGTTTTCTCAGCGGGGCGCAAACGATAGCATATGGAGCAATCCACTTCGAACCATACGGCTGGCGCCGACGGCGCAGGCGTCCTGCCCGATGGCGACGCGCCGACGCCCGTTGCGCGCCTGCCGCCCCTGTCGATGCCGCTGTGGCTGGTATGGAGCATTGCCGCCGTGTTCGTGCTGGCCGGCCTGGGCGGACACGCGCTGCTGGACAACAACGAAGGCCTGTATGCGGAAATTCCGCGGGAAATGCTGGCCGCAGGCGACTGGCGGCACTGGATCATTCCGCATCTGAATGGCTTGCCTTACATGGAAAAGCCGCCGCTGCTGTTCTGGCTGACGGCCCTGTCGTTTTCCCTCTTCGGCATGACCGAGTTTGCCGCCCGGCTGGTGCCGGCGCTCTCTGCGCTGGGCTGCGTGGCGCTGCTGCTGCAGTTCGGCGTCTCGCAGAACAAGCCGCTTGCCGGCCGCATGGCGGCGCTGATGTTCGTGACCGGCGTCGGCGTCTGCGCCATGGCGCGGGTTCTCATGTTCGACATGCTGCTGACCGTAATGCTCACCGGGGCGCTCATGCATGCCTACCGCGCCGTGCAGGCGCCGCCGGCCGGTGTGCTGCGCCGGCGCTGCCAGCGCCTGGCACTGACGTTTCTGGCGCTGGCGGTGCTGGCCAAGGGACTCGTTGCCATCGTGCTGTTTGGCCTGGTCACCGGCGCCTTGCTGCTCGAGCGCCAGCGCAGCAGCCTGGGTTTCATGCGTGCCTGCGGCCAGTGGTTCGAGCCGGTCGGCGTCTGCATCTTCCTGGCGATTGCCGCGCCGTGGCACATTGCCGCCAGCCTGGTCGAACCGATCTTTGCCTGGTTCTATTTTGTCAACGAGCATGTGCTGCGCTTTCTGGGAAAGCGCCTGCCGCACGATTATTACGCCGGCCCCTGGTGGTACTACCTGCCGCGCATGGCGATCTATCTCTTTCCCTGGTCCTTCATGCTGCCGTCGCTGCTGTTGCGCACGCCGGCCGAAGCGGCGGCGCGGCGCTCGCCTGCGCCGGTGGTGCCGGACCC
>JANXSS010000154.1 GCA_025356535.1 Herminiimonas sp. | reverse complement strand
TTACCTGGTCGGCAATGCCGCGCACATTGGCGACATCATCGCCGCTGACGCGAAACTGCACCGGATAGGCAACAGGCGGGCCGTTGGGCAGCAGCTTGACGCGCCCGCGCACCTCCGGAAAACCGGTCTTGAAGGCAGCGGCGATCTTCAGGCGCAGCCGCTCGCGCGAGGCCAGATCCTTTGGCAGCACGACGATCTGGCTGACATTGGTCTGCGGGAAAATCTGGTCCAGCGGCAGGTAGAAGCGTGGGCTGCCGGTGCCGACGTAGCTGGTCACGCTGTCGACCGCCGGGTCCTGGCGGATGAAGGCTTCGAACTTTTTTACCTGCGCTTCGCTTGCCTGGAACGAGGCGCCCTCGGGCAGCCACAGCTCGACCATTAGTTCGGGCCGGCTCGAATCCGGAAAGAATTGCTGCTCGATGAAACCGAAGCCGACGATGCCCAGGCCGAAGGCGGCCAGCGTCAGCATGATGGTGGTCTTGCGCCATTCGACGCACCAGGTCACGGTGCGCCGGAAGCGGCTGTAGAACGGCGTGTTGAACAGCTCATGATGGCCGTCGGCGCCCGCCGCCGGCTTTACGCGCAGCAGCAGGTAACCGATGTAGGGCGTGAACAGCACCGCCACCAGCCACGACAGGATCAGCGCCAGCGCGTTGACCGAAAACATCGAGAAGGTATATTCGCCGGCGGTCGACTTTGCCAGGCCGATCGGCAGGAAACCGGCGGCGGTGATCAGCGTGCCGGTCAGCATCGGCATCGCCGTCGATGAATAGGCGAAGGTCGCGGCATCGAAGCGCGAAAAACCCTCTTCCATCTTGCGCACCATCATCTCGACGGCAATGATGGCGTCGTCGACCAGCAGGCCCAGCGCAATGATCAAAGCGCCCAGCGAAATCTTGTGCAGGTCGATCGAAAACAGCTTCATGAACAGGAAGGTAACGGCCAGCACCAGCGGAATCGTCAGCGCCACCACCAGCCCCGGGCGCATGTCCAGGCGCAACGGTTTCGTGTGCAGGCCAAGCGCGATGAAGCTGACCGCCAGCACGATCAGCACCGCCTCGGTCAGGGTGTGCAAAAATTCCGTGACCGAGGACGTGACCGCTTTCGGCTGATCGGCCACGCGCTGCAGTTCGATGCCAACCGGCAGCTTCGCCTTGATCTGGTCGACCGTCGTCTGCAGGTCGCGGCCGAGCACGATGATGTCGCCGCCTTTTTCCATCGATACGCCCAGGCCGATCACTTCCTGGCCGTTGTAGCGCATCTTGTCGACCGGCGGGTCCTGGAAGCCGCGCGTGACGGTGGCAAAGTCACCGAGCCGGAAGGTGGTGTCGTTTGCCCGCAGCTGCAGGTTTTCCAGCTCCTTGACCGACTTCAAAGCGCCGGTGACCCGCACCTGCAGGTTGTCGGTGCGGGTCACGAGAATGCCGGTTGCCTCGACCGCATTCTGCGTGCCGATCTGGCCGATTAGCGACTCGAAGGGCACGGCAAGCTGGGCGAATTTTTTCTGCGAAAAGGTGACGAAGACCTTTTCATCCTGCACGCCGTAGAGCTCGACCTTGGCGACCGCCGGCACTTTTAAAAGTTGCTGGCGCACGAAGTCGGCATAGTTCTTGACTTCCGCATAGGTAAAACCATCGCCCGAGACGGCGAAGATCGAACCGAAGGTGTCGCCGAATTCATCATTGAAGTACGGACCTTGCACGCCCGGCGGCAGCGTGGCGCGGATGTCGCCGATCTTCTTGCGCACCTGGTACCAGGAAGCCGTGACCTCCTTGGGCGGCGTCGACTCTTTCAATTCCAGCACGATCAGCAATTCACCGGGCTTGGAATAGCTGCGGATCTTGTCGATGTAGGGCGTTTCCTGCAGCTTTTTCTCGAGCGCATCGGTGACCTGCTCTGCCACCTGCAGGGCGGTCGCGCCCGGATAGAAGGCGCGGATCACCATGGCGCGGAAGGTAAACGGCGGGTCTTCGTCCTGGCCGAGCTTGCCGTAACTGAAGATGCCGCCCAACAGCAGCGCCACCATCAGGTAGCGCGTCAGCGGCATGTGTTCGAGCGCCCAGCGCGACAGGTTGAAGCCGCCCTTCATTTAGGCGCTCCGCTGGCCGCCGTGGCCGGCGCCGCGACTGCGCCTGCCGGTCCGCTCGCCGCAGTAACGGGGGACGCAGTAACGGGGGACACAGCGCCGGCGGTGGCGTCCGGGGCCGGCTGCACCGGATCGTCGCCCAGGATCGTGACTTTCTGCCCCGGCTTGAGGGAATTTACGCCGGCCGTCACCACGGTCTGCCCGGGTGTCAAGCCAGCGGCGATCATGATTGCATCGACGCCGGGCCCGGCGACCTGGACGCGTGCAAGACGTACCGCGCCGTTTTCAACGACCCAGACGGCGGTGCCGCCGTTGTAGGGAAACACTGCCGTCAGCGGCACCTGGATGGCTGCCGTCGGTGACTTCGTGGCGAAGCGCACGTAGGCAGTCATGCCCAGGCGCACCGCATCGGAGGCTTTCGGTATCGCGATCCTGGCCGCATACGTGCGCGTGGCCGGGTCGGCGATCGGCGAGAGTTCACGCAACTGGCCGGGGATCATGTCGTTCGGATTTGCCCAGATGCGCACCTGGATGTCGCTGACGCGGCGCAGGCTGTCGACCTGGTTTTCCGGTATCGCAATGACGATTTCCTTGTCGCCGGTCTGCGCCACGCGCACCACCGGCGTGCCGGCGGCCACCACCTGGCCGACCTCGGCATCGACGCCGGTGACCACGCCGACGACGTCGGCCACCAGCACTGCATAGCCGGCCTGGTTGGTCTGACCCTTGTAGGCGGCGGCGGCCTGCTCGTAGCTGGCCCGGGCGGCGCGGTCGGCGGTGATCTTGCTGTCCAATACGGCCTGGCTGACGAAGTTCTTGTCGCGCAGATCCTGGTAGCGCTTCAGCTCGGCATGCGCCAGTTCGGCATTGCTGCGCGCTGCCTGCAGGCCGGCATTGGCCTGGACCTGCGCCAGCCGCAGGTCCTGCGGATCGAGCTCCATGAGCACCTGCCCGCGCTTGACGACGTCACCCACATTGACCTTGCGCGCGATGATTTTTCCACCGACCCGAAACCCCAGCCGCGATTCGACCCGCGCCCTGACATCGCCCGGAAACTCCGCCAGGATCTCGGCCTGGCCGGCTGCAACCTTCTGTACCCGCACCGGACGGATGTCTTCGGTCTTTTCAACCGGCTTGCTGCAGCCGCCAAGCAGCAGCAGCGCCAGCAGCGTTGCCGGCACGAGGGCGTTGCGCCCCAGCCGGACGGGCCGGGGCGGCATTGCAGCAACGATGAAACAGGCAGACGCGGCGCACTGGGGATTTTTCGAGGATGTCACGCAAATTCCTTTACTATTTGGCCGGCCTGAAGCGGCGACGGCATGTCGGTGTGCAGGTGCGTGTGGTGCGGCCGGCGACTGGCACTGCCAGACCGCAATGCGGCTTGCTGCGGATGCCTGCAACCCCGTAGTGTCTGCTGCGGCGCGGCGCGCAGCCTTGCGCTGTATCCGGCGCGCGTGGTAATCGGGGATAAATCGGCAGGCAATCGTTCAGTGCCCCGCCTGCCCCCTGTTTTACTGACCGAACGGTTAGTAATTATAGACAGGTCGCCATCCGTTTGGATATGACTTTATGCTTACCCAGGGAAATATGGCGGTCGATCATTACGAAAATTTTCCGGTTGCCTCACTCCTGCTGCCGCGGCGCCTGCGTCCCCCGGTGCAGGCGATCTATGCCTTTGCCCGCAGTGCCGACGATCTTGCCGACGAGGGCGACGCGCTGCCGGCACAACGCCTGCTCGCACTGCACGCCTATGACGATGCCCTGCAGCGGATCGCGGCCGGCAGCCCGCAGGTCGTCGCGCCGCTGCTGTTTGCAAACCTGGCGCATGCCGTCGCCGCCTGGAACCTGCCGCTGCAACCGTTTCACGATCTGCTTGCGGCCTTCTGCCAGGATGTGACGACGACCCGCTACGCCGACTTCCCTGCCCTGTCGGACTATTGCCGTCGCTCCGCCAATCCGGTCGGCCGCCTGATGCTGCACCTGTACCGCAGAGCCACGCCGGACAACCTGCGCGACGCCGATGCGATCTGCACTGCGCTGCAACTGACCAACTTCCTGCAGGACGTCGGCATCGACTGGCAAAAAGGCCGCATCTATTTGCCGCAGGAGGATCTGGCCCGCTTTGACGTCGACGCCGCGCAGATCGCCGCCGGCCGGGTCGACGCCGGCTTTCGCGCACTGATGGCTTTCGAGGTCGGCCGCACCCGCGCGCTGATGCAGTCCGGCGCACCGCTGGCGCTGCGCCTGCCGGGGCGCATCGGCTGGGAACTGCGCCTGGTGGTGCAAGGTGGCCTGCGCATTCTGGAGCGAATCGAGCGCGCCGGCTTTGACGTATTCCAACGGCGGCCGGTGCTCGGGCCGCTTGACTGGCTGGTCATCGGCGGCGCGGCGCTGCGCATGCGCGCCCGCTGAAGTAACCGTGCAGCGGCGGCAAATCGCAGCGCGGCCCAAACCAGATCTGGCAAAAACGGCAAGCTCGGTTAGCATAGCGGCTCTCCGTACCCCGAATGCGAATCGATGCCGGTCCACGCCCATGTCTCCTGACGAATACTGCCAGCAGAAAGCCGCCCAGAGCGGCTCCAGTTTCTATTACAGCTTCCTGTTCCTGCCACAGGCGCGGCGCCGCGCCATCACCGCGCTGTATGCGTTGTGCCGGGAAGTCGACGATACCGTCGACGACTGCACCGATGTTGCGATTGCCCGCACCAAGCTGCACTGGTGGCGCCAGGAGATCGCTGCAATGCTGGACGGCGCCCCGACCCATCCGGTGACCAAGGCGCTGCAGCCGCACCTGGCGACCTACCGGCTCGACGGCGCGCATCTGCAGGCAATCGTCGACGGCATGGAAATGGACCTCGACCAGACCCGTTACCTGGATTACATCGGCCTGCAGCGATATTGCTGGCATGTGGCCGGCGTGGTCGGCATCCTCTCGGCCAGCATCTTCGGCGCCACCGATGCGCAGACCCTGCGCTATGCCGAACAGCTTGGCCTGGCTTTTCAGCTCACCAACATCATCCGTGACGTCGGCGAGGATGCCCGTAAGGGCCGCATCTATCTGCCGGTGAGCGACCTGCAGCAGTTCGGCGTGACCGCCGCCGACATCCTCAATGCGCGCCACAGCGAGAAGTTCGAAAACCTCATGCGCTTTGAGTCGCAGCGCGCGCAGGCAGCCTACGACGCCGCCTTCGCGCTCCTGCCGGCGGTCGACCGGCGTGCCCAGCGTCCCGGCCTCATCATGGCGGCCATCTATCGGGCCCTGCTCGACGAGATCGAGCACGACGGTTTTCATGTGCTGCAACAGCGTATTTCGCTCACGCCGATCCGCAAGCTCTGGCTGGCATGGAAGACCTATGTGCGGGGCTGACAACGCGCCGGCATGGTTTCACGGCTAGGCGCATGAGCACACCCAAGGCCGCACCAGGCAAGTCGGTCGCCGTCGTCGGCGCCGGCTGGGCCGGTTGCGCAGCCGCGGTCGAACTGGCGCTGCGCGGGCACCGG
>JANXSS010000150.1 GCA_025356535.1 Herminiimonas sp. | reverse complement strand
GCGGTGCTGTTCAAGTTCGGCGGCGGCCCGGTGGGTCTGGACAACCTGGCAGCGGCCATCGGCGAGGAGCGCGACACCATCGAGGACGTGCTCGAGCCGTACCTGATCCAGCAGGGTTTCCTGCAGCGCACGCCGCGTGGCCGGATTGCAACGCCGGCCGCCTATACGCATTTCGGCGTGGTCGCGCCGCGGGTCGGGCCCAATGGCGAGCTGTGGGATCAGCCGCTGCCGCTGTAGGGGCGACCGGCCGCGGTGCATGGCGTGCAGGGAGTGCATGGCATGCGTGCTGTGGCGCAGGTCGCGCAGTTTCCAGTGCAGTCCTGCTGGTTGCCCGCACGACTGCAGGTGATCAAAGATGACAGTTTGAAGTGATGCAATAAAGTAAGGTTCCTACAGTCAATAGATTTCAGGAAACAGTCCGCCCGGCGGATCGTTTCATGCAACGCTGCTTTGACTGCCATTCCAGGGAGCCTTATGAAAGTCATTCATCTATTCGCTATTGCTGCCGCATCATGTCTGATCAGCGGCACACAGGCTGACGAGTATGTACTAGCGCTCACCAAGGCCGACCTCAAGTGGCTGTTGCCAAAGACGCCGCCTGCGCCCGCCGACAACCAGCCGACGCCGGCCCGGGTCGAACTCGGCAAGACGCTGTTTTTCGATCCGCGCCTCTCCTCTGCCAGCAACCTCGCCTGCGCCAGTTGCCACAGCCCGATGTTCGGCTGGTCCGACGGCATGACCACCGCAAAAGGCTCGAAGAGCAAGGTCCTCGGCCGCGCCTCGCCCACCATTACCAATACCGGCTACAACACGCTGCAGATGTGGGACGGCCGCAAGGTCTCGCTGGAAGACCAGGCGATGGGTCCGATGGAGTCGATGGACGAAATGGCGATGGACCTGCAGGCCCTGTTCAAGTGGCTCGATGCCGAGCCCGGCTATAAGAGCCAGTTTGCAAAAGCCTATCCCAACGAGCCGATCGACAGCAAGTCGGTATCGAAGGCGATCGCCGCCTTCGAACGTACCGTCGTGAGCAACAATTCGCCGTTCGACCGCTGGCTGCAGGGCGACGCGCGCGCCATGAGCCGCCAGCAGGTGGTCGGCTTCAGGCTGTTTTCCGATCCGAACAAGGGCAACTGCGTTGCCTGCCACCAGGCGCCGAATTTTACCGATGGCGGTTTTCACAATGTCGGGCTGGCTTCGCATGACCTGAGCAACCCGGACATGGGACGCTTTGCCATCAAGCCGGTGGCATCCATGAAAGGTGCGTTCAAGACGCCGACGCTGCGCGACATCACGCTGACGGCGCCGTATTTCCATGACGGCTCGGCAGCGACCCTGGCCGACGTGGTCGCCCATTACAACAGCGGCGGCCAATCCAAGACCAACCTGTCGCCCGGCATGAAGCCGCTGCACCTGACGGCCGACGAGTCGGCGGCCATCGTCGCCTTCATGCAGGCCCTGACCTCGCCGCAAAAGCCGTTCGTTCTGCCGACGCTGCCGGTGCACTGAACCGCAACCGGCCATGCTGATCCGCCATCCCCCAACCGTGCGCGCGTCGGAGATCACCCCGGAAGCGGCCTACCTGGGGCGGCGGCGCTTCATGCGGCATGCCGCCTTGCTCGGTGCCGGCATGTGGGTCGGCGCGGCGAGCGCCGGTATCCTGCCGGGCGCTGCGGCGCTTGCGGCCGGCGGATCTGCCGACAAGCCCAACAGCTGGGAAGAAATCACCTCCTACAATAATTTCTACGAATACTCCAGCGACAAGCGCGCCGTCGCCACGCTGGCAAAAAATCTCGATCCGCATCCCTGGACGATCCGCATCGAGGGGGAAGTCGAACAGCCGCGCACCATCGATATCGATGCGCTGCTGCGACAGTTGCGCCCGCAGGAGCGCATCCTGCGCCTGCGCTGCGTCGAGGGCTGGTCGATGGTGATTCCCTGGGACGGCGTGCCCCTGGCTGATGTGCTGCGCCTGGTGCAGCCGACCTCGCGTGCGCGCTACGTCAGGTTCGTCAGCCTGCATGATCCGGCGCGCCTGTACGGCCAGCGCCGCGCCACGCTGCCGTGGCCCTACACCGAAGCGCTGACGATTGCCGAGGCAATGCATCCGTTGACGCTGATGGCAACCGGCCTGTACGGCAAGCCGCTGCCGAACCAGAACGGCGCACCGATACGCCTGGTGGTGCCCTGGAAGTACGGCTTCAAGAGCATCAAGTCGATCGTCGCCATCCACTTCGAGGAGCAGCAGCCGCACACCACCTGGCCCCAGGTGTCGAACGACTACGGTTTTTATGCCAACGTCAATCCGCACGTGGCCAATGGTCGCGGCTCGCAGTCGCGTGAAAACCGCATCGGCGAACTGCACAAGCGCCAGACCCAGCTCTTCAACGGCTATGCCAGCGAAGTCGCGCATCTTTACCGGGGGCTCGATCTTGACAGGTACCTCTGAGCCGGCCTGGGTCGAAGGCATCATGCTGGTCTGCGCGCACCATCTGCCGCGCCTGCTGCTGTGCGCCGCCTGCACCGCCATGGCATTGCCCGCCCTCTGCACGGGCGCGGCAATGCTGCAGGGCCAGGCCGGCGTCAATCCGCTCGAACACCTCATCCGCAGTTCCGGCAGCTGGGCGCTGCGCCTGCTCCTGCTGGCACTGGCGATCGCGCCGGCACGCCATGCCGGCGTGCGGCTGGCACGCAGCCGCGCCTGGCGTCGCGGCAAGCGGATGTCGGACTGGAACTGGCTGATCCGCCTGCGTCGCCCGGTCGGGCTGGGGGCCTTTTTTTATGCTGCCGCGCACCTGGGCCTGTATGCGGCGCTCGATCTCGACTTCAGCCTGGAAGAACTGGCCAGCGACCTGCGCCACAAGCCATTCATTGCCACCGGCATGCTCAGCTTCCTCCTGCTGGCGCCGCTGGCGGTGACTTCCACCGACGGCTGGATGAAGCGCCTGCAGCGCAACTGGAAACGCCTGCACTGGCTGGTCTTTCCCGCGGCAATACTGGCCGAAAGCCATTTTTTCCTGCTCTCGAAAACCGGCGTCACGGGCTGGCGCATCTACGCCCTGGCGCTGGTCGCCTTGCTCGTCTACCGCGTCCTTCGCGGCCGTGTTCCGACGCTGCCGACACAGGACCGCATCGACGGCACGGTGGCCGAACGTCCGCCCCAGGCGGCCGCATCCGACATCAGGCAATGAACGTGTCGCCCCGATCCACCAACCACAACTGAAAGCCAGGTGCTGCCATGAAAAATCTTAATCGTCGCGTCGTCTTCCTCCTGCTTGCCGGGCCGGTTTGCCTGCAGGCCATGGCAAAGGATTTCGAAGTCACCCAGAAGGACAAGAAGTTCAACCAGAAGGCGCTCTCGGTGAAGGTGGGCGACAGTATCAATTTCAAGAATGAAGACACGTTTGCGCACAACATCTTTTCCCTTTCCGACACCAAGACCTTCGATCTCGGCTCGTATCCGCAAGGGCAGGCCAAGAGCGTCGTCTTCGACAAGGCCGGCACGGTCGAGGTCGAATGCGCGATTCATCCGGACATGAAGCTGGTGGTCGAGGTGAAGAAGTGATGCCGCTATGGCGTGCTGCACTGCCGCTGTGCCTGCTGCTGGCAGGCGGGCAGTGCCTGGGCGCCGACCCGCTTGCCGCCGAGGCCGATTATCCTGCCAAGGGCACGCCCGAGGCGGCGGTCTATCGCGGCGCGATCGTCTTCAATCACTACTGCGCGCTGTGTCACGGCCCGAAGGCCGAAGGCAATGGCCGTGCGGCCAAGCTGTACACGCCGCGACCGGCAAACCTGGTCACCAGCGACAAGAACGATCAATACAAGGAACTGATCATCCGCCAGGGCGGGAAGATGGTGGGCCGCTCCGAATTCATGCCGCCGTGGGGCAATGAACTGACCAACGAACAGATCAGCGATGTGGTGGTGTACCTGCACTCGATCAACGTAGCGGGCGGCCACGCAAAATGAACGCCGCAAAGCGAAGCCTGCGCCTGCGCGATCTGCACATCGGTACCCGCCTGGCACTGGGTTTCGCCGCGATTCTTGCGATCCTGGTGACGATTGCCTATCGTAATGCGATGCAGCTGGCCCAGGCGAACGCGCTCAATACGCGCGCCTACGCCACCATCGAACAGACGCATGCCATGCTCGAGAGCCTCACCAGCATCCAGACCAGCGAGCGCGGTTACGCCCTGACCGGCCAGGACAGCCTGCTCAAGCCGCTGCAGGAAGGCAAGAAAAACTTCCTTGCCCGCATCGAGAAAGCCCGCTCGCTCACCGTCGGCGAGCCGGCCCAGCAGGCCCGTCTGGACAAGCTGCTGGCGCAGGAGCAGGCCTGGCTCAAGGTGGCGATCGAGCCGGTGCTCAAGATGCGGCGCGGCGTGACGGCCGGTGCGATCCAGCTCGATTCGCTGGTGCAGTTCGAAGAGGGCGGACGCGGCGAGCGCGCGATGGATGCCATGCGCGCCCTGCTCAGCGAGATCGGCGCCGCACAGGACGAGATACTGGCCAAGCGCTCGGCCGACGTCGAGGCACTGCAGCGCCTGACGAGCCAGTTGCTGATCGGCGGCGGCCTGCTCGCTGCGGTGCTTGCCAGCGTGATTGCCCTGTTTCTCATCCGCAGTATCGTGCGGCCCCTGCGCCATGCCGTCGGCATTGCGCGCACGGTTGCCGGCGGCGACCTGACCAGCGATATCGCCTCCGGCTCGCTCGACGAGACCGGCCAGTTGCTCGACGCATTGAAGGCGATGAACGACAATCTCGCCGAAATGGTCGGCCAGGTGCAGGGCGGCGCCCGCTCGATCAGCACCGCCACCGGCGAAATCGCCTCCGGCAACCTCGAACTGTCGACCCGCACCGAGAGCAGGCCGGTTCGCTCGAAAAAACGGTTGCCTCGATTGCGCAGCTGACCGAAACGGTGCGGCAGAATTCCGGCAATGCCGAGCAGGCCGATGCGATGGCCAATTCGGCATCGGCCGTCGCAGTCAAGGGCGGTGAAGCCGTGCGACAGGTGGTCGATACGATGGTGTCGATCGAAACCGCCTCAAAAAAGATCAGCGAAGTCGTCAGCGTGATCGACAGCATCGCCTTCCAGATCAATATCCTGGCGCTCAATGCAGCCGTCGAAGCGGCACGCGCCGGCGAGCAGGGGCGCGGATTTGCGGTGGTGGCAGCCGAGGTGCGCAACCTCGCCCAACGCGCCGCCGCCGCCGCCAAGGAAATCAAGCTGCTCGTGGGCGAATCGGTGCAGACCGTCAGCGTCGGCACCACCATGGTGGCCCATGCCGGTGCAACCATGGACGAAATCGTCGCCAGCGTCGCCCGCGTCACCCATATCATCGGCGACATCAGTGCGGCAAACCGCGACCAGACGGCCGGCATCCTCCAGGTAAATCAGGCAATTGCCGAAATCGATCAGGCCACCCGGGAAAATGCCGCCCTGGTCGAGCAGGCCGCGGCCGCGGCGCAGGCGCTCCAGGACCAGGCCCGGCACCAGGCCGGCCTGACACGCAAATTCCGCATCGTTACCCGCGCCTGAACGGAGGGCTTTGCGCCCGGGCGTCGGCAAACGGTATTAAGCGCAGCCCAAAGCGGCCTGGGGCGCTTGTCTAAATCCAGCCTGTCGTAGACAATCAGAGTTTGTTTTTCGTTAATAAGCGAGTCGAGACTGCCATGCTGATGTCCACCCAAGCCAACCGTTACGCACACCAGCTGCTCGACGCCCGCGCCCGCTCGGTGCAACTGCCTCCGCTGTCGGCCGGTGGCGCCCTGGCAATCGCCGACGGCTACGATATCGCCCGCAGCATTCTCGACATCCGCATTGCCAGCGGCGAGGTGCCGGTGGGCCGCAAGATCGGTTTTACCAACCGCAAGATCGCGGCGCGGTACGGCATCAGCGGGCCGATCGACGCCTCGATCTGGGCCACCATGTTCGATGACACGGTGCGTTACACCGAGGACAACCACGGCGTCCAGAGCCTCAAAGGTGCGTTGCAGCCGCGCATCGAGCCGGAAATCGTCTTCATGCTGGGGCGCACGCCGGCGCCGGATGCGAACATCGAGGAAATTGCCGACTGCATCGAGTGGATGGCGCACGGTTACGAGATCGATGTCTGTCCGTTTCCGGACTGGAAGTTCGAGCCGGTCGATGCGATTGCCGCCTTCGGCATGCATGGCGCGCTGATCCTGGGCGAGCCGCGCGTGCTGTCGGCTGCCACCCGCCGCAACCTCGGCGAAACCCTGGCCAACGCCAGTGTCTCGCTGTCGTGCAGCGCGCAACCGAGCTTCACCTTGATGGCCGCCGGTTTCGGCAGCGACGTGCTCGGCAATCCGGTCAACGCCCTGTGGGAGCTGCACCGCACGCTGCAGAGCCAGCCGCAGTTCGCGCCGCTGGCGGCAGGCGAGATCATCACCACCGGCAGCTGGACCGATGGTTACCCGGTGGTGCCAGGCCAGACCTGGACCACGGCGTTTTCAGGGCTGAGCCTGGCCGGGTTGACGCTCTCGTTCGTTTAACCGGGAACGGCCAGCTTCGTCAGCTGCTCGCGCAGCTTTTCCACCGTCCGGGCAAAACCGGCGCGCCGTTCCTGCTCCTGCGCCACCACCGCCGCCGGCGCCCGGGCGACGAAACTTTCGTTGCCCAATTTCGCATTTGCCTTGGCGATTTCCCCTTCCAGCCGCGCGACTTCCTTGCCGATGCGCTCGCGCTCGGCGGCGATGTCGATTTCCACCTGCAGCATCAGCTTGACGCTGCCCACCACCGACACCGGCGCCGGTGAATCCGGCAGGGCCTCGACTACCTGCACCTCGGACAGCTTGGCCAGCGCCTGCAGGTATTGCGCCAGCGACGTCAGTTCGGCCCGCGCCTGCGCATCTTCCGCCTGCAGCAGCAGCGGCACCCGTACGGCCGGCGAAAGCTGCATTTCGCCGCGCAGGTTGCGGCAGGCGTCCGTCATGGCTTTCAACTGCACCATCCAGGCTTCGGCCGCCGCGTCGATTTTCTCCGGCTGGGAGATGGGATAGGCCTGGCGCATGATCGAGTCGCCGCCAGCATCGAGCGCCTTGCCCGACAGTGGCGCGACCGTCTGCCACAGTGCCTCGGTGATGAAGGGAATCACCGGATGCGCCAGGCGCAGCACGGTTTCCAGCACTTTCAACAGCGTGCGGCGGGTGGCGCGCTGCTGCGCCGGCGTGCCGTGCTGCAGCTGCACCTTCGCCACTTCCAGGTACCAGTCGCAGTACTCGTCCCAGATGAACTTGTAGAGCACCGAGGCGATGTTGTCGAAGCGGTAGTCGGCAAAGCCACGGGCCACATCGGCTTCGGCGCGCTGCAGCAGCGAGACGATCCAGCGGTCGGCGGGCGAGGTTTCCAGATAACCGGGCGTGGCCACCTGCGCCTCGTCGACGCCGCAATCCTGGCCTTCGACGTTCATCAGCACGAAGCGCGTCGCATTCCAGAGCTTGTTGCAGAAGTTGCGATAGCCTTCGCAGCGCGCCAGGTCGAAGTTGATGTTGCGCCCCAGCGAGGCATAGCTGGCCATGGTGAAGCGCAGGGCGTCGGTGCCGAAAGCGGCGATGCCGGCGGGATATTCGCGGCGGGTGGCTTTCTCGATCTTTGGCGCATTGCGCGGCTCCATCAGGCCGGTGGTGCGCTTGGTCACCAGTGTCTCGATGTCGATGCCGTCGATCAGGTCGATCGGGTCGAGCGTGTTGCCCTTCGACTTGGACATCTTCTGGCCGGTGCCATCGCGCACCAGGCCATGCACGTAGACGGTTGAAAACGGCACCCGGCCGGTGAAATGCGCCGTCATCATGACCATGCGCGCAACCCAGAAGAAGATGATGTCGAAACCCGTCACCAGCACGGTCGACGGCAGGAACATGTCGTATTCGGGCGTTTTTTCCGGCCAGCCCAGGGTCGAGAACGGCACCAGGGCGGACGAGAACCAGGTGTCGAGCACGTCGTTGTCGCGTGCGTCTTCCGTAATGGTCCTGCCGTCGGCCGCAGCCTTGGCGGCGGCTTCGGCAAAGCTGCGCCCGACATACGGCGTGCCGTCGGCGGCGTACCAGGCGGGAATGCGGTGGCCCCACCAGAGCTGGCGCGAGATGCACCAGTCCTGGATGTTTTCCAGCCACTGGTTGTAGGTGCTGTTCCAGTTCTCCGGAACCATTTTCACTTCACCGCTGGCGACTTTCTCCAGCGCGACTTCGGCAATCGACTTGCCGGGGAAATGCGTGCCTTCGGGGGCGGGTTTGCTCATCGCCACGAACCACTGGTCGGTCAGCATCGGCTCGATGACGACGCCGGTGCGGTCGCCGCGCGGCACCTGCAGCTTGTGCGGCTTGACCTCTTGCAGCAAACCCTGTGCATCGAGGTCGGCGACGATCTGCTTGCGGGCAGCGAAGCGGTCCATGCCGCGATAGGCTGCCGGCGCGTTGTCGTTGATCTTCGCGTCGAGCGTAAAGATATTCAGCGGCGCCAGGCCATGCCGCTGGCCCACCGCATAGTCGTTGAAGTCGTGCGCCGGCGTGATTTTCAGCACACCGCTGCCGAAGGCCTTGTCGACGTATTCGTCGGCGATCACCGGTATCTGGCGCCCGGTCAGCGGCAAATTCACCAGGCTGCCGACCAGGTGTGCGAAACGCTCGTCGGTCGGGTCGACTGCAATGGCGACGTCGCCCAGCAGCGTCTCCGGCCGGGTGGTGGCAACCGTCAGGCTGCCGCTGCCGTCTGCCAGCGGATAGCGGATGAACCACATGTGGCCGTCTTCTTCTTCCTGCACCACTTCCAGGTCCGAGACCGCCGTGCCCAGCACCGGGTCCCAGTTCACCAGCCGCTTGCCGCGGTAGATCAGGCCCTGCTCGTGCAGGCGCACGAAGACTTCGGTGACCGTCTTCGACAGGTTGTCGTCCATCGTGAAGTATTCGCGGGCCCAGTCGGTCGAGGCGCCCAGGCGGCGCATCTGGCCGGTAATCGCCGAACCGGACTCTTTCTTCCATTCCCAGACGCGCTCGATGAAGGCGTCGCGGCCGAGGTCGTGGCGGGTGAGTTTTTGCGCATCGAGCTGGCGTTCGACCACGATCTGGGTGGCGATGCCGGCGTGGTCCGTGCCGGGAATCCAGGCGGTATTGAAGCCGCGCATCCGGTGGTAGCGCGTCAGGCCATCCATGATGGTCTGGTTGAAGGCATGGCCCATGTGCAGCGAACCGGTGACGTTCGGTGGCGGCAGCTGGATGGAAAACGCCGGCTTGCCGGCGTCGAGGCTGGCGGCGAAGTAGCCGCGCCGTTCCCATTCGGTGCCCCAGAATGCTTCGATGTCGGCCGGGTCGAACGATTTTGCTAATTCCATGAGTGGCTTCGTGTCAATGACAGCAGTTAAGTCGAGCCCGAGATTATAAAGGACGCGCCTGCGCACTTTTCGAATAATCGGGAGTAGAATCCACCAACCGCCTGCATTCCGGGCGAAAGCTAGGGGTCCTGGCGATGGCGGAGCACAGTTGCATGATGCCATCACCGGGTGAGAAATACCCTTCAACCTGATCTGGATAATGCCAGCGAAGGGAAGCGCTTCAAGCCGGCCATCGTGTTCATTACCCCCGCCGACTTGCCGACATTCCTTCGCAGCCCAAAAAACCGGCCCGCCACAACGGGTCGACATGCGAAGGAACATCATGAACGCAAAAGCCCCATTCCATTCCGAAAAATTCACTGCCGAAACAGCAGTGGTCGACGCCGCCGCCATCACGCCGCTGCCCAATTCGACCAAGGTCTACATCGAGGGCTCGCGTCCCGACATCCGGGTGCCGATGCGGCGCATCACGCAGTCCGACACGGCTGCGTCCTTCGGCGCCGAAGCCAATCCGCCGATCTATGTCTACGACACCTCGGGGCCGTATTCCGAGCCGGGCGTCAACATCGACATCCGCACGGGCCTCGGCACACCGCGCCTGCCGTGGATCATGGAGCGCGCCGACACCGAGGAGCTGGCCGGGCCGAGTTCGGCCTACGGCATCGAGCGCCTGAACGATCCAGCGTTAGCCGAGATGCGCTTCAACCTGCACCGCAAGCCGCGCCGCGCGCTGCCGGGCAAGAACGTCAGCCAGATGCACTATGCCCGCGCCGGCATCATCACGCCCGAAATGGAATTCGTGGCGATCCGCGAAAACATGTGCCGCAGGGAATACCTCGAACAACTGAAGGCGTCCGGCCCGATGGGCAACAAGCTGGCCGACCTGATGGGTCGCCAGCATCCGGGCCAGTCCTTCGGCGCCGCCATTCCTGCCGAAATCACGCCGGAATTCGTGCGCTCCGAAATCGCCCGGGGCCGTGCCATCATTCCGGCCAACATCAACCATCCCGAAATCGAGCCGATGATCATCGGCCGCAATTTTCTGGTCAAGATCAATGCCAACATCGGCAACTCGGCCGTGACTTCGTCAATCGGCGAGGAAGTCGAAAAGATGACCTGGGCGATCCGCTGGGGCGGCGACAACGTCATGGATCTGTCGACCGGCAAGAACATTCATGAAACCCGCGAGTGGATCATCCGCAATTCGCCGGTGCCGATCGGCACCGTGCCGATCTACCAGGCGCTGGAGAAAGTCAACGGCAAGGCCGAAGACCTGACCTGGGAAATCTTCCGCGACACCCTGATCGAGCAGGCCGAGCAGGGCGTCGATTACTTCACCATTCACGCCGGCGTGCTGTTGCGCTACGTGCCGATGACGGCCAAACGCTTGACGGGCATCGTCTCGCGCGGCGGCTCGATCATGGCGAAGTGGTGTCTCGCGCATCACGAGGAATCGTTTCTCTACACGCATTTCGAAGACATCTGCGAAATCATGAAAGCCTATGATGTGTCGTTTTCGCTCGGCGACGGCCTGCGTCCGGGTTCGATCTTCGACGCCAACGACGAAGCGCAACTGAGCGAGCTGGCAACGCTGGGCGAATTGACGCAAGTCGCCTGGAAGCATGACGTGCAGGTGATGATCGAGGGCCCGGGCCACGTGCCGCTGCACTTGATCAAGGAAAACATGGACCTGCAGCTGGAGCAGTGTTTCGAGGCGCCGTTCTATACGCTCGGACCCCTGACGACCGACATTGCACCGGGCTACGACCACATCACCTCCGGCATCGGCGCGGCCACCATCGGCTGGTACGGCACGGCGATGCTCTGCTACGTCACGCCGAAGGAACACCTGGGCCTGCCCAACAAGGCGGACGTAAAAGACGGCATCATCACCTACAAGATCGCCGCGCACGTGGCCGATCTGGCCAAGGGACATCCGGGCGCGCAGATTCGCGACAATGCGCTGTCGAAGGCGCGTTTCGAATTCCGCTGGGAAGACCAGTTCAACATCGGTCTCGATCCCGACAAGGCACGCGAATTCCATGACGAGACCCTGCCCAAGGATTCGGCCAAGGTCGCGCATTTCTGTTCGATGTGCGGCCCGCATTTCTGCTCGATGAAGATCACGCAGGAAGTGCGCGACTATGCGGCCAAGCAGGGGATTTCGGAGATCGCCGCAATCAAGCAGGGCATGGAAACCAAGTCGATCGAGTTCGTCAAGAAGGGCTCGGAAATCTACCAGAAGCAGTAAGCAGAAGCAGCAAGCAGAAGCAGCAAGCAGAAGCAGTGAGACGACGGCAGCGGGAAACAGGTGACGGGATGATCGAGATCGAACTAAACGGCGCGCCGCACACCATCAGCGGCGAGGCCCATGTGCAGGCGCTGGTCGAGGCACTGGCCCTGACGCAGCAAAGCCTGGCGGTGGCAGTCAACCGCCAGGTGGTGCCGCGGGCGATGTGGTCGCAGCGCATGTTGCAGGCGCAGGACCGGGTCGAGCTGGTGCGGGCGATCGGTGGCGGTTGATTGCGCAGTCAGGGACGGTTGATTTGTTGCAGGTGCCGCAGCAGCGTGAGCGCCGTGTTGATCGTTTCGATTTCTTTGTCCGCATCGATTTTGGGCTGAAGCTCTTGATGGAAAGCGCTATTGGTGCCCGACAGGGATGCGAAGTCTGCGGAGCCGGGTTCCAGATTGGCCAGCAATGCTTCAGCTGTTTCAGCATTGAGGCGACCGAAGGGGCCCGGCAGAACCGGTCGGGCTTGCGGTGGGTGCGCCGGCCCGGCAGCGGTAGCCGGCCCGTTCGCATCGAGTTGCTGTGCGTACAGGTCGGTGTCGTGCATGAGTGTTGCGATTCTTGCTTCGAGCTGGTTGATCGTCGTCGTGATCAGTTCGGGCTCGACGCTCAGGTAGCCCAGGGTATCCGGCAGTCCGTTGAGGCTTGTCAGCCGGTTGCGGCTTAGCATCGCCAGGTGCAGTGGACAGTTCAGGGGAGGCAGCTGTGTCAGGTCATTGCCCGTGACGCTCAGGCTTGTGAGCGATGGCGGTGGTGCGGGCAGTTCCTTGAGCCGGTTCCATGAAGCCGACAGGTCTTTTAGTCCGGGTGGCAGCGCCGGCAGGTATTCAAGCTGGTTGAAGCTGACCGAAAGCGTCAAGAGTCCTGCCGGCAGGTCGGGCAAGGCTTGCAGCTGATTTTTCTGAAGGGATAGTTCACGCAGGTCGGTCATCAGGGACATGCCTTGCGGCAGCGATGTCAGGTTCAGGTTGTCCAGCTTGAGGTCATAGATGCCCTCATTGGCTGCCGTGATGATGCGCTGCGCGGCTGTCGTCCTGCCATTTTTTTCGGCGGGAGCGCAATCCGGAGCGGCCGCCCAATGCGTGACGTGGGTGACGAATGCATCCGGGGAGGTGGGCTGCG
>JANXSS010000120.1 GCA_025356535.1 Herminiimonas sp. | reverse complement strand
CTACGAATCCACCGTGACCGTCACCATCACGGCAAAGATCAAGGACAAGGTCGCGTTCCTGGTCGAAGGCAAGCAGGCCGGTATTTTTGAGGCGCGCAACATTCCTGCCGAGCAGCTCGATCCGCTGCTTGGCATCGGTTGCCCCAACATCGTCTATCCCTACCTGCGCGCCAATCTGGCCGATGCCATTACCCGCGCCGGCTTTCCACCGGTTCACCTGGCCGAAATCAATTTCGAAGTGTTCTACCAGCAGCGCATGGCTGCCTTGGCCGAACAGCAGAATCCGGCCGGCCTGGTCATGCCGGACGGCTCCGGCGCAAGGCTGAACTGAGCCTGCCTGTCATGACGCCACGCCTGCCGCTTCGCCTGCTCACGCTGCTTGCCTCGGCTGCTGCCTTCTGCGGCGCGGCCCATGCGGTCGATTTCAAGTCGATCGGCGCGGCGCCGGCCGTGCTCTACGACGCGCCTTCCGAAAAAGGCCGCAAGGTCTTCGTCGCGCCGCGCGGCATGCCGGTCGAGGTCGTGCTTTCCTACGGTGAATGGAGCAAGGTGCGCGATGCCGGTGGCGACCTCTCGTGGGTCGACTCGAAACAGCTCACGGCCCGCCGCATGCTGGTCGTGACAGTCGCTTCGACAAGACTGCGCGCGGCGGCCGACGAAAATGCACCGACGGTGATGACGGCCGAGCACGGCGTCCTGCTGGAACTGACCGACCCGGTCGTCTCCGGCTGGCTCAAGGTCAGGCACCGCGACGGCGTCATCGGCTTCGTCAAGGCGACCGACGTGTGGGGCGATTGAGCCCGGCGCTGCAATGAAGATTGCAATTCTCGGCGCCGGCGCCTGGGGCACCGCGCTGGCGCTCGGTCTCGTGGAGCGGCACGAGGTGCTGCTGTGGGGCCGCGACGCGGCTGCCATGCAGGCAATCGATGTCGAACGGGAAAACCGCCGCTATCTGCCGGGCGTGCGGCTGCCGCCGGCATTGCAGGTCACGGCAAGTCTTGATATTGCAGTGGCGCATCTCGATGCCGTCGATACTGCCGAAGCTGCCGAAGCTGCCTCCGGCGCCGGCCTGCTGATCATTGCCACGCCGGTCGCAGGCCTGCGTCCGCTATGCCAGGCGCTGCAGCAATGCCGGCTCGGCGGCCTGCGCTTGCCCAACGTGGTCTGGCTGTGCAAGGGCTTCGAAGAAGGCAGCAGCCTGTTGCCGCATCAGGTGGTGCAAGCGGTGCTGGGCAAATCGATTGCAGCCGGCGTGCTGTCCGGTCCGTCGTTTGCCCAGGAAGTCGCGCGCGGCTTGCCGTGCGCACTGACGATTGCCTGCGACGATGCGCCGTTGCGCCAGCAGGTGGTCACGGCTTTCCACTCGGGCATGCTGCGCATCTATGCAAGCGACGACATGATCGGCGTGGAGGTCGGTGGCGCCGTCAAGAACATCATGGCCATTGCCACCGGCGTCATCGACGGCATGGGTTTTGGCGCCAATGCACGCGCGGCCCTGATCACCCGCGGGCTGGCAGAGATCACGCGGCTGGGCGTGGCGCTGGGCGGTCGGGCCGAGACCTTCATGGGCCTGACCGGCGTCGGCGACCTGATGCTCACCTGCACCGGCGAGCTTTCGCGCAATCGGCAGGTCGGGCTCGGACTGGCGCAGGGCAAGCCGCTGGCACGCATCGTCGACGAACTTGGCCATGTCGCCGAAGGGGTGCGCTGCGCCCGGGCCGTCTGCGCGCTGGCTGCGGCCCATGGCATCGACATGCCGATCACGGCAGCAGTGGCCGGTGTGCTGTTCAACGGCGATTCCGCCAGTGCGATGGTGACCCGCCTGCTGGCACGCGACCCGCGCATGGAAGCCATCTAGCGCAGGGCACTTTTCGCTGCTATCGAGTCAAAAATGTTGATTAAAATCAAAACACGCATCGCGACGATAGTGCAACAGACTGTAACTGTCGGCGCCGGCCTTATACTGCCCTGACATGCTTGCTTCTTGTTGTTGTCCTTGCTGTCGTCCTTGCCGTTGTCCTTTCCGTCGTACTTGTCCGCCGTGCGTTGCGGTCCTGCCCATTCCAATTTTCCGACCTTCTTATGCAGATTGATTCCTCGAACAGCACCACCACCGCACCACGCCCGCTGCAGCCATCGCGACTGCAGCGCGGATTTACCCTCATCGAGATCATGGTGGTCGTGGTCATCATGGGCATCCTTGCCGCGCTGGTGGTGCCGAAGCTGATGGGACGCACCGATGACGCCCGCATCATTGCCGCGCGCCAGGATATCGCCACCATCATGCAGGCGCTGAAGCTCTACCGCCTCGACAACCAGCGCTATCCCACCACCGAGCAGGGCCTGCAGGCGTTGATGACCAAGCCGACCAGCGGGCCGGCGTCGGAAGGCTGGAAATCCGGCGGCTACATCGACAAGCTGCCGAAAGATCCCTGGGGCGCGCCGTATCAGTACCTGTCGCCGGGCATCAAGGGCGAGGTCGACGTGTTTTCCTATGGCGCCGACGGCCAGCCGGGCGGTACGGGCAATGACGCCGACATCGGATCGTGGGAATTGTAATTACAGAATCGCATTGCGGCCCGGATCTGCCTGCCGCCCGGGCAAGCGGCGCGAGCGGCGCAGCAGCCATGCCGGCAGCAGGGTGGCCGGGCTGCCTGCCGCCACGCCGGCAGGCGCGCGGATTCACCCTGCTCGAACTGCTGGTGGTGCTGGTCATCGCCGGGCTCACCCTCGGCATGGTGTCCTTCAATGCGATGCCCAGTCAGCGCCAGGTGCTGCAGAAGGAGTGCCAGCGCATTGCCCTTCTGCTGCAGCTGGCGCGCGATGAAGCGATCGTGCGCAACCGGCCGATCGCTTTCGAGACCGATGACCGGGGCTACCATTTTCTCGTGCGCGAAGAAAACGTCTGGCAGCCGCTGACCGGCGACGACGTGCTGCGCGAGCGCCAGTATCAACGCGCACCGGTCATGGTGTCGGTCGACCCGCCCCTGCCGGGCGCTGCCTTGCGCCTGGTGTTCGGCCGCGAGCCGGTCGACAAGCCGTTCGTCATGACGCTGTCGGCCGGCGAGGCCAGCGTTGCGATCCGCGCCGACGGCATCGGCCATTTCGTGGTGGACTGAGATGCGCTCCGGTGATCACGACCGCAATCGCAATCGCAACCACGGCTTCACGCTGCTCGAAGTCCTGGTGGCGCTGGTCATCGTCGGCACCTCGCTGGGCGCGAGCCTGCGCGCCGTCGGCAGCCTGACGCAAAACAGCAACGGCTTGCGGGCATCGATGATGGCGACCTGGTCGGCCGAGAACCGGCTCTCGCAGATCCGCCTGGCGGGCGAGTTTCCGCCGGTTGGCAAGCATGCCTTCGATTGTTCGCAGGATGAACTGCCGCTGACGTGCGAGGAAGAAGTGCTGACCACGCCGAACCCGTTTTTCCGGCGCGTCGAAGTCAGCGTCTATGACAGCCGCGACCCGCTGCGCCGCATCATCAAGCTCGCGCAGATCGTCAAGAATGGTTGAGCGCCTGTCCCTGCAGCGTCAACGCCGGCGGCCTCGCCGCGGCACCGGCTTCACGCTGGTCGAGCTGCTGGTGGCAATCACGATCCTGGCGATCGTCGCCGTGCTCGGCTGGCGCGGCCTTGACGGCATCGTGCGCGCCCGCGTCGCGTTGACGAATAATCTGGATCAGACCCGCGCCATGCAGCTGACCTTTGCGCAGATGCAAAGCGATTGTTCCCGTGTCGTCGCCGCCACGCTGTTGCAGCATCCGCCGGTCATTGCCGACCAGGCCCGGTTGCGCATGGTGCGCTATGTCTATGGCGAAGACCAGCCGACCCGGCTGCAGGTAGTGACGTACCGGGTGCGCGACGGCCGCCTGACCCGGCGCGAATCGGTCGCCACGCGCGACCTGGCGGCGCTCGATTTCGCCTGGCAGGCAGCCGGCAACGACAGCGACGCGGCCGACGCGCTGGTGCTGCAGTCGGATGTGACGGTGATGAACATGCGCATCTGGCAGCAGGGCGCCGGCTGGCGCACGCCGCCGGTGCCGGGCGAGCCGGTCAATGCGGCGACGGTGACGAACGGCCTGGAAGTCGGCTTGCAATTGCGCGGGCGCGCCACCAGCATGTTGAAGATCTTTCTACTGGGGGCTGTCTGAAGCATCTTTTGAAGCGGAAACGCCCGATTGAAAACCGGCGGTCGCGGGCCGGCAATGCACGCCGGGCAGGTTCGCCACGGCTGCGTCGCCAGGCCGGCGTGGCGGTGATCACGGCGCTGCTGCTCACCACCCTGGCGGTGACGATCGTGGCCAGCCTGTTCTGGCAACAGCAGGTGCAGGTGCGCTCGATCGAGAACCAGCGCACGCAGTTGCAGAAGCAGTGGATTCTGCGCGGCGCGCTCGACTGGGCGCGCCTGATCCTTGATGAAAGCGGCAAGAGCAACCAGGGCCGCGACGACCTGCAGCAGCCGTGGGCGGTTGGTCTTGCGGAAACCCGCCTCGACTCCTACGTGGAAAACGGCCGCTCGGGCGCCGACGCCAGCGACGCCACCATCACCGGCAAGATCATCGATGCGCAGTCGTACTTCAACCTCGCGGGGCTGGCGGCAAACGGCGTGCCCCAGCCGGAAGAAATCAAGGCGTTCGAGCGCCTGCTGACGCTGCTGCGCATCGAGCCGACGCTGGCTCGCATTGCCGCCGCCGGCATGGCCGCGGGGCAATCGAAGCTCATGCCGGCCGCTGCAGGCGAGGCCAACGGCACGACCGCGCCGGTGGCCGGTGCGCAGCAAGGCAGCCAGGCCGCCGGCCAGCAGGGCGCCGTCAATCCGGACGGCCCGCCGATTGCCGTGCAGCCGACGGCTGCCGCCACCGGGCAGATGGGTGTGACGCAAGTGGAGGATTTGCTGGCATTGCCGGGTTTTACACCGGAAATCGTCGCCAAACTGAAAAACTTCATTATCATCTTGCCGGTGCCGACGACAATCAATGTCAACACCGCATCGGCCGAGGTGCTGGCAGCGCGCTTCGGCGTGCCTATCTCGACCGGGCAGGCGATCGTTGCGAACCGCAGCACGGCCGCCTTCAAGGATACGGGCGACTTTTCGATGCGGGCGCAGTTGCCCGCGACGGTGACTGCCACCGGTTTTGGCGTGAAGACGAATTACTTCATCGTCGACGGCCGGGTCAAGATGAGCCGGGCGGCGCTCGAAGTGCTGGCGCTGATCGAGCGGCCCAATTCCGGCGGCCCGACCGGTGCCGGCGCCTCGAAGGTTCTCTGGATTCACGAAAATTAAAGAAAGAGCAGGCGTCTTGAGCACACTCTACATCCGCTTGCCCTCCAGATCGGTCGCCGACAATGCCGCGCACTGGATCGCCCTGCCGTGTCCCTATGCACTGGCGGGTGCCGGCGAGAGCATCGAGCGCGAAGGCCAGGCGGCGCTGTCGGACCTGGCCGGCATGATCGGCGGCGCGCAGCGCGTCGTGCTGCTGCTGGCGGCCAGCGACGTCACGCTGCTGCACCTGAAGGTGCCGCCGATGTCGGCCGCGCGGCTGCGGGTGGCACTGCCCAACATGGTCGAGGACCAGCTGATGTCGGACCCGGCCGACTGCGTCATGGTCGCCGGCGGCAGCGTCGGCGAGCTGCGCACGGTGGCGGTGGTGCAGCGCACCTGGCTGCAGATATTGCTGCAGACGGTACGCAGCCTCGGCGCGCGCCATGTGCTGGCGCTGCCGTCGCAGCTGTGCCTGGCGCTGCCGGCCGGCAGCGTGGCGGCAGCCGTCACCGCCTTTGGCGCCGAGCTCGACATCACGCTGCGCCTGGCCGAACGCGACGGCCTGGGCCTGCCGCTGCTGCCCGACGATGCGGCCGCCGCCAGCCGCGACGTGCTCGAAACGCTTTGCGCGCTGGTACCGGTGGCATCGATCGCACTGTATGTGCCGCAGCAGCAGGTGCCGGCTTACCAGCAGGCGGTCGATGTGCTGCTGCCGATCGAGCAGCGCATCACGGTCTTGGCCGACAACTGGATGCGCTGGATTGCCGGCGCCCGCACGAGCAGCCTGAACCTGGTTGCCGGCCTGGGCGGCTCGGCCGGCAACAGCAGCGTCGACTGGCGGCGCTGGCGCTGGCCGCTGGTGGTCGGCACGCTATTGCTTCTCGTGAATATCGGCGCTCTCAATTTCGAATGGTGGCGCCTCTCGCGCGAAGCGGTGCAGTTGCGCGCCTCAATGGTACAGATCTATAAAAGCGCCTATCCGAAGGAAACCGTGATCGTCGACCCGGCAGCACAGATGCGCCAGAAGGTCGCCGCCGCCCAGCGCGATTCCGGCAAGGCGGCGCCGGATGATTTCGGCCCGCTGGCGGCCAGCTTTGCCGCTGCCTGGAGCACCCTCGGCCTTGCCGGCGACGGCGCCGGCAAGCCGGCCATCGCCAGTCTCGAATACCGCGAGCGCAGCCTGTTCGTCAAACCAAAGGCGACGCCGGCGGTACCGATCGCACAGGTCAAGGCGGCACTGGCCGCACGCAACCTGTCGCTGACCCAGCCGGCGCCCGGCGTCTGGCAGATCCGGAGCGCATCATGAAGCCGCGCCTGCTGATGGACCAGATCGGCAACTTCTGGACCGAGCGCGACCCGCGCGAGCGGCGCATGCTGTCGGTCGGCGCCGCCGTGGTGGCAGCGGCCCTGGTCTACCTGGTCGGCTTCGCACCGGCCCTGCAGGGAACGGCGCGGCTGCAGAAGGCATTGCCGGAACTGCGCCAGCAGGCGGCGTCGCTGCAGGCACTGGCGCGGGAGGCGCAGGCGCTTGGCGCCGGCAGCGGCGCGGGCGCGACCCTCAGCACCCAGGAAAGCATCGAGGCCGGCCTGGCAAGAAAGGGCTTGAAGGCACAGAGCGTGGTGGTCACCGGCGACCTGGTGCGCCTGCAGATGAACAATGTCTCGTTTGCCGGCATCCTCGACTGGCTCGACGAAACGCAGAAGGCTGCCCGCCTGAGCGTGGCCGAAAGCAGTTTTACCGCGCTGGCGCAAACCGACATGGTCAACGCCACCCTGAGCCTGCGCCAGCCTAAAACCGAGGACCGGCCGTGAGGTTCGCACTGGCATGTGGCGCCGCAACCTCAGCAGCGCCGGGAACGGTGGCGGCGACAGCGCCGGCCAAGGGTGGCAAAATCGGCAGGATCGGGCAGCAGGATACGGCGGGCCAGTGCGCCGCCTCGTGATATGGTTGTGTGCGGCAATTGTCACGGTTGCCGCCACGGTCCTGGTGTTTTGCCCGGCTGCCTGGTTGGCGCCGCTGATCGAGCAGCAGACCGGCGGGCGCATCACGCTGGGCGATGCGCAGGGCAGCATCTGGCGCGGTTCCGCCTTCGTCGGTGCTGCGCCAAGTGGCGCCGATCCGGTCACGCCATTGCTGCCGGGGCGTTTTGCCTGGCGCCTGTCGCCGACGGTGCTCGTCGGCGTGCTGGATGCAACACTTGAAAACACGGCGGCACTCGGGCAACCGGTGCAGCTCACCGGTACCTGGTCGCAATGGCAGGTCAGCCCGTCGCTGCTCGTGCTGCCGGCCGAGCGGCTGGCAGCGCTCGGTGCGCCTTTGAACACGATTGCGCCGACCGGTGAAATGCGTCTGTCCTGGGGTGCGCTGCAACTGGCGCGGCGCGGCCGGCAGGTCGACCTGAACGGTTCGATGCAACTGGACTTGCTCGATATTGCCTCGCGCTTGTCGCCGATCAAACCGTTGGGTGCTTACCGGATGCAAATGGAATGGCAGGGCCAGACTGCGCAGATGCAGCTCGCGACATTGCAGGGACCGATGGTGCTGAGCGGCAGCGGCAGTCTTGACAAGGGACGGTTGCGGTTTTCGGGCAGGGCGCAAGCCGCGCCGGGACAGGAAGAAAGGCTGGCAAATCTGTTGAATTTGCTGGGTCAGCGCCGCCAGGAAGGCGGCTCGAACTACATCGCTTTAGAACTCAAATAGTGAACATGAAAAAACTCCATCAAGCGGCACTTGCGGCATCCCCGACCATATCGCGCCGCAATGCAGCGGCGCTGCGGCGCTGGCCAACGGTCGCCCTGCTGGTGTGCGCGATCGCCACCACGCCGGTTGCGCCGATGGCCTACGCGCAGGACCCGGCGTCGGGCCAGGCGTCGCTCAACTTCGTCGGCGCCGACATCGAGTCCGTCATCAAGGCGGTCGGCCACTATGTCGGCACCACCTTCATCATCGACCCGCGCATCAAGGGCACCATCAACCTGGTGTCCGAAAAGCCGGTGACCAAGGCACAGGCCTTTCGCCTGCTGACCTCGGCCTTGCGGCTGCAGGGCTACACGGTGGTGGTCGGCGACGGTTTCACCAAGGTCGTGCCTGAAGCCGATGCAAAGCTGCAGGCAGGTCCGACCTCGCCCGGTTCGGTGCGCGGCGACCAGATCGCCACCCAGATCTTCCGCCTGAACTATGAATCGGCCAACAACCTGGTGGCTGTCCTGCGTCCGCTGATCTCGCCCAACAACACCATCAATGCAAACCCCGGCAACAACTCGCTGGTGATCACCGATTACGCCGACAATCTGCGCCGTCTCGGCAAGATCATCGCCGCCCTCGACAGTCCTGCAACAGGCGACCTCGATGTCGTGCCGATCCGCTACGCCATTGCCAGCGATGTGGCCACCATGGTCAACCGGTTGCTCGAGAGCGCCGGCAACGTGCCGGGCGGCGACAGCGGTCGCGTCAGCCTGCTGGCCGATTCGCGCACCAATTCGGTGATCGTGCGCGCGCCCTCGTCGGCCCGCGCCAGCCTCGCCAAGGCACTGATCGCCAAGCTCGACCAGCCCACTGCAAACCCCGGCAACGTGCACGTCGTGCACTTGAAAAACGCCGAAGCCACCAAGCTGGCGCAGACCCTGCGCGCGGTGGTGACCAACGATACCTCGGCGCCGGTACAGCCGCCGCAGTCGCAGAACCAGAACCAGCAGGGCCTCGGCGGCACGACCGCCGGCGCGCAGGGTGGTCTGGGGGCGCCGCCATCGGCCTCGCCACAGCAACAGCAGCAACCGCTGTCGAGCGGCGGCGCCGGCGGCTTCATCCAGGCCGATTCGGCCACCAACACCTTGATCATCACGTCGAGCGAAGCGGTCTACCGCAACCTGCGCACCGTGATCGACCTGTTGGATGTGCGCCGGGCGCAGGTCTATGTCGAGTCGCTGATCGTCGAAGTCTCGGCCACCAAGGCGGCCGAGTTCGGCATCCAGTGGCTCGGCCTGTCGGGCAACGCGGACAGTTCCTACCGGGTCGGCGCCGGCACCTCGTTTGCCACCGGCTCGCCCAACAACCTGCTGACGCTCGGCGCCGGCCTGGCGCAGGCCGGCAACGGCGGGGCGCTGCCATCGCCGGGCGCCGGCCTGTCGATCGGCATCTTTCGCCAGATAAACGGCAAGATCGGCCTCGGCGCCCTGGCGCATGCGCTGGAGACCGATGCCAATGCCAACATCCTGTCGATGCCGAACCTGATCACGCTCGACAACGAGGAAGCCAAGATCATCGTCGGCCAGAACGTGCCGTTCATCACCGGCCAGTACACCACGGCTGCCTCGGGCGGCTCGGCCGGGGTCAACCCGTTCCAGACCATCGAGCGCAAGGACGTCGGCCTGTCGCTGCGGGTGCGGCCGCAGATTTCCGAAGGCGGCACCGTCAAGATGGCGATCTACCAGGAGACCTCCAGCGTGCAGGACACGGCCAATGCCGCCGGCATCATCACCAGCAAGCGCTCGATCGACACCAATGTTCTGGTCGACGACGGCCAGATCATCGTCCTCGGCGGCCTGATCGAGGACACGGTCCAGGATGGCGTGGAAAAGGTGCGGGGTCTGGGCGACATACCGGTGCTGGGCAATCTTTTCAAGTACCAGAACCGCAAGCGCGTCAAGACCAACCTGATGGTGTTCCTGCGCCCGACTGTCGTGCGCAGCAATGACCAGAGCGTCAACCTGGCCGCCGACCGCTACGACCTGATCCGCGAAGTCGAAAAGAGTTCGCAGCCGCCGCAGACGCCGCTGATGCCGCCGATGGAGGCGCCGGTGCTGCCGCCGCTGCAGAACGGCCAGCCGCTCGGTGGCAACCTGCTGCGCTCGCCACCGGCGCCGGTGCTGCGCACGCCGCCGGCGGCGACCGAGCCGCCTGCACCGGCACCGGTATCCGCACCGGCGCCTGCACAGGTCCAGCCGACGCCGCGCATGAAACCTGCAACCGAGCCGCCGCTCGAAAAACTGGGCGGGTGAACCGGACATGAGCAATTCCATGATTGACGGCAGGCTCCTGCCTTATGCCTTCGCCCGCGACTTTGCGCTGCTGGCGCATCGTGGCGAAGGCAGTGCCGGCGCAGTCGAAGTCTGGATCTCCGAAGCGACTTCGGCAACCGCGATTGCCGAAGTCAGCCGCCGCTTCGGCCGCGTCAGGTTGAAGACCATGTCGCGCGAGGCGCTCGACCTGGCCATTGCCAAGGCTTATGCCGGCTCCGGCGGCGACGCCGCCCAGGTCATCGACGAATACGAGTCCGACCTCGACCTGGCAAAGCTGATGATGGACATGCCGGCCATCGAGGATCTGCTCGAGTCGGCCGATGACGCGCCGGTGATCCGAATGATCAATGCGCTCCTGACGCAGGCGCTGCGGGAAGAAGCCTCCGACATCCACATCGAGCCGTTCGAGCAGATCTCTGTGGTGCGCTTTCGGATCGACGGCACCCTGCGCGACATCGTGCGCCCGAAAAAGGCGATCCATGCCTCGCTGATCTCGCGCATCAAGATCATGGCGCAATTGGATATCGCCGAAAAACGCCTGCCGCAGGATGGCCGCATCACCCTGCGCGTGGGCGGCAAGCCGGTCGACGTGCGCGTCTCCACCTTGCCAACGGGTCATGGCGAACGCGCCGTGCTGCGTCTCCTGGACAAGGAAGCCGGCCGGCTCGACTTGCTGCACCTGGGCATGAGCGACGCCGTGCTGCCACAGTTCGACCGCCTGATCGCGCAGCCGCACGGCATCGTGCTGGTGACCGGGCCGACCGGCTCCGGCAAGACCACCACCCTGTATGCCGCGCTGTCGCGTCTGAACGCCACCGCCACCAACATCCTGACAGTCGAAGACCCGATCGAGTACGAGCTGGCCGGCGTCGGCCAGACCCAGGTCAATGCCAGGATCGACATGACCTTTGCCAAGGCATTGCGGGCGATTTTGCGGCAAGACCCGGACGTGATCATGATCGGCGAGATCCGCGACTTGGAGACCGCGCAAATTGCTGTTCAGGCTTCCCTGACCGGCCATCTGGTGCTGGCCACGCTGCACACCAACGATTCGGCCGCAGCAGTCACGCGCCTGCTCGACATGGGCATCGAGCCGTTCCTGCTGTCGTCGTCGCTCCTGGGCGTGGTGGCGCAGCGGCTGGTGCGCAAACTCTGCCAGAGTTGCCGCCGCCATGACGGCCAGTACTGGCAGGCGGTCGGCTGCGACAAGTGCGGCCAGACCGGCTACCAGGGCCGCGTCGGCGTCTATGAACTGCTGCAGACCACCGACCAGATCCGCGCCCAGATCCACAATCGCGCCTCCGAAGCGGAAATCCGCACGGTGGCACAACATGACGGCATGCAGACCATGCGCGAAGACGGCGAACGCTGGCTGCAGACCGGTGTCACCACGCAGGCGGAACTGCTGCGCGTGACAAAAGAATAGAAGCGAAGAACAGAAGCAAAGAATAGAGAACGAGGAAAGCGTGCCAGCATTTCGCTATGAAGCAGTCGACACGGTCGGCGCCACCAGGAAGGGTGTCGTCAATGCCGACAGCGCCCGCGCGGCGCGCGTCGACCTGCGCGCGCAGGGTCTGGTGCCGCTGGCGGTCGACGCCATCACGACCCAGGTCGATGACGCCGGCGCAACCCGGCGGCGCGGCTTCGGCGACCGGCTTTCGACCAACGAACTGGCGCTGTTTACGCGCCAGCTGGCCAGCCTCTTGGAAGCCTCATTGCCGCTGGAGCAGGCATTCTCGGCCTTGCTGGAGCAGGCCGAAAAACCCTACCTGCGCGACCTGGTCGCCTCGATCCGCTCCGAAGTCATGGGCGGCTCCTCGTTGTCGGATGCACTGGGTCGCCATCCGCGCGACTTTGCCGACATCTACCGGGCGCTGGTGGCCTCGGGCGAACAGATCGGCCAGCTCTCGCGCGTGCTCTCGCGCCTGGCCGACTACATCGAGCGGCGCAATGCGCTGGTGCAGAAGGTCAAGCTGGCCTTCACCTATCCGGCGATCGTCACGGTCGTCGCATTTGCCATCGTGATATTTTTGCTGACCTACGTGGTGCCGCAGATCGTCTCGGTCTTTGCCAACACCAAGCAGAAGCTGCCGTTCCTGACGGTGATGATGCTGGCGATCTCGGACTTCGTGCGCAATTACGGCTGGATCGTGGCGCTGGCAGTGGTGGCCTTTTTTCTCGCCTGGCGCAGCGCCCTGAAAAATCCCGACGTGAAGATGCGCTGGCACCGCTGGCTGCTCACCGCGCCGCTCTACGGCAAGTTCGAACGCAGCCTGAATACGGCGCGCTTTGCCAGTACCCTGGCCATTACCACCGGCTCGGGCGTGCCGATCTTGCGTGCCCTGCAAACCAGCCGTGATACGTTGAACAATGTCGCCATGCGCGAGCAAGTGGAAGACGCCACCGCCAGCGTGCGCGAAGGAGTCGGCCTGGCGCGCGCATTGTCGGCGCACAAGCATTTTCCGCCGATGCTGATCCACATGATCCGTGCCGGCGAAGTCACCGGTGAATTGCCGGCCATGCTGGAACGCGCCTCGAATGCGCAGGAAGCCGATCTGGAACGCCGCGCGCTGACGATTGCCGGCTTGCTGGAGCCGGTGCTGATCCTGGCCATGGGCGTGGTGGTGTTGTTGATCGTGCTGGCGGTACTCATGCCGATCATCGAAATCAACCAGCTGGTGCGTTGATCCGATGACACGGCGAACGCACCGCCCATTTGGC
>JANXSS010000112.1 GCA_025356535.1 Herminiimonas sp. | reverse complement strand
TTTGGCAATACAACGGATGCTGCACTGGTCATCACGCATGGCCATAACAACGGCCCGGTCCTGGGGCGTCAGGTGAATATAGGTTCTTGGCATTGCAGCACCTTACAGGAGAAGGTGTTGCACTTGATTCTTGAGATCGCCAGGTATAGAACGGGATGCATTTTGTTATGTTCATCAATATAAAACTTGTCATAAGAACTGCACGGAGAGCAATTGCGGCCGGAGATGCATAATGTTGAGCCAGCCTGATGAAATCAAGGCACGGCTGCACCGACGTCATTTCGAAACCCCAAGACCGACGTTATGCGAGCGTCACAACATGACCCCAAACAACAAATGTGTTCTACTCCTCGCGCAAGTCACCCTACCTCTTCAAGAAAAACATCATGAGCTTTTTCCATATCCTCGTGCTATCGATCATTCAGGGATTCGCCGAATTGCTACCAGTGTCGAGTTCAGCACACGTCATCACCGCCGAACGGCTTATGGGGTTAGACCCGGCGTCGCCCCAGATGACGTTGCTGCTAGTAATGCTCCACACCGGCACCATGTTCGCGGTCATTCTTTATTTCTGGCGCGCGTGGTACGAAACCTATTTTTCGTCGAAGCGCGCGCTGATCTCGAATGCGAAGTTGCTCATCGTCGCAACAGTGGCTACTGGAATCATCGGGCTCGCCCTGCTGCAGCTGATCAGGGATGTAGTGATGCGCGCAGATCCGGGGTTCGAGATCGAGCAACTGTTTGGCAACAGTCGCCTGATGGCCGCCGCGCTTGCCGCAGCCGGGCTGCTCATCATCGGCTCGACCCGGATAAAAGAGCAACCACAGGGCAAGCTGTCCTTGCGTGCCGCCGTCTGGATCGGCGCGGTCCAGGGACTCTGCCTGCCGTTTCGCGGGTTTTCTCGATCGGGCGCGACAATTTCGACTGGCTTGGCGCTGGGTGTGGGGCGGCGGCGTGCCGAGGAGTTCAGCTTTGCCCTGGCCGTCATCCTGACGCCGCCGGTCGTTGCAAAGGAAGCCTACCGCTTCTACAAGGCGCAGGCCGTGATTGCCGACCATGCAGCCAGCTTGGTGCAGCTTTTCGGTCCAGCGGTGCTCGGGATGGTCTTTAGCTTTCTAGCCGGACTCGCGGCCTTGCGGTGGCTTTCCGGATGGCTGGAGCACGGACGCTGGCATTTTTTCGGCGTCTACTGCCTGGCGGCGTCGCTGTTCGTGTATTTCCTGGGCTGACCGCGTCGTTTTTGCGTCTCAATGTTTGAAACACACGCGCACGCAATCACGAGCAGGCATGCCGGAAACCGAGCGCCAGTGTGGTTGACGACGGTGCTGCTCACCTACATGCTCACCTGTGGCGGTGCCCGTGATTCGCAGTTGGGCTACATGTAGCGACGGTTGTCACCTTTCCCGTCCTCTCGAAGACTTTGCGATGTGGTCGGCGATTCGCCCCTCGGCATGTGCCAGATTGTCAACTTTTGGATTCGATGCGAATCCGAATTTTGCACTGTAGAAATTATTGAGCCCGTTCGATTCATGGAAATTGCGGCCTCAAATGTTTTCGGTTCGCATATTGAACATTCGTTCCCGTTCAGCGTCGCCGCAGACTATAAGTACGTTGTTTTCGCTGTCGAACGGATGTCGGAGACCAGGTTTGTCCTCATCGGAAAAGCGTTCGTTGTTTGCTGCCCTTAGCTGTTTGAACCGACGAAGTCATATTTCCAAGCGCCAAACCGTTCGATTTGAGGCAGAACTCCATCCGTAGATAATCAGCGAAAACCCCATGCAATGAGAGTAACCGTCAAGTGCACCATTCGCTTTCCCCTGTTATTAGGAATCTTGCCAGATAGCAATGCTAAAATTGACCTGAGTTAAGATTCCGAAAAATAATTTTCATTAAAACAACGGTTTTTGTGGCGTTTGTTATCTTGATTATGTAGCGTCTCAGGTGGGCAAAAATTTACAGCTCGCCAACCTTGGAGACTTCAACATGAAACCAACACGTATAGCGCTCGCCTGTGCTCTGGCCATTGCAGCCAGCTCGGCATCTGCTGCCGATTCACAGGAAGTCCAGCTGCTCAAGCAACAGATGCAAGCCATGCAGGAACAGATGCAAGCCATGCAGAATCGCCTTAACACTATGGCCACGCCAGCTACGACGGGCGTTGCAAGTCCGCCAGCGTCAGTCGGCTCGGTCGCACCACCGTCTGCCGATACGTCGAAATTGACCACCAACATCGGCGGGGCCGCCGTGACCCTGTACGGCTTTGCAGATGTTTCGGCCGACCAGACACGCGATGGCGTTCATAGCGGCAGCCAAGTGTCGAGCAATCTGTCCTACCTGGGCGTGCGCGCCAACAAACCGCTCGGTGCAACTGGCCTGTCGGCGATTGCCCAATTCGAAACCCTGGTGAATGTGTCGGGCACGCCAACCGACACCGGCGGCCTCGGTTCGCGCAATTCGTATGTTGGCCTGCAAGGCGGCTTCGGCAAGATAATGCTCGGCAAGACCGATACGCCATACAAGCGCGCCACTGCCGGCATGGACCCATTCGCTTCCTCAGTGGGCGACTACAACACGATCATGGGTAATACTGGCGGCGACCTGCGCGCAGAATTCGATGCACGCATTCCGCACTCGATTTTCTACGATTCGCCCAAGTTCGGCGGCCTGAGCGTTAATCTGCTGTTTTCGCCTGGCCAGAAGTACGACAACCTAGCCAATTCTGACAAGTATGCCTTCGCCCAAGGTGAAAAAATCTGTTCGGGTGCCACGCCGGGAAGCTCCGGCTCGCTGCCAGATGCAGGGTCGACGCTGTGCAATGATGGCGCGTTCACCAGTGCCGGGAGTATCGCCGTCACCTACGAAAACGGCCCACTACTGGCCACAGCCAGCTACGAACGCCACAACGCGGTCGACCGCACGTCTGACAATGGCGGCGTGACCTCAAAGGAAAGCGCCGGCAAGATCGGCGCAACATGGAATTTTGGCAGCAACCGGTTGTCGGGTATCTACGAAAAATTCTACCGACGCGGCAGCATCGATCCTGCCTTTAATGAACGTGCCCGCAGCGGTTATTACCTCAGCGACGTACAAGATCTTGGCTACAACCTCGACCTGATGGCAGCTTGGGCGCATGCTGGACAAACCCCGGGCGGCCCTGATTTCGGCACTGTCGACGATAAGGCCAATATGTATGCGCTCGGCCTGAAGTACCGCTTCGACAAACAAGCTTCGGTGTACCTAGTCGGCGCCTTGCTGAAACAGGGCGCAGGGGCCCATTACGCACTTGGTGCCGGCGGGCATGGTACGGCAATCGCTTCGCCGCGTAACGACAATGGCGATAACATTCCGGGCCAAAGCATCAAGGCAATTTCAGCCGGCGTGCAATACGCGTTCTGAGTCAGGCGGCGGCTGGATTGCGACAACATCTAGCCGTGCCCCCGCTGTTCCCCAGGAGCGTCTCCACAGCCTGGTTGGCGCCTGTCGCATATGTGACAGGCGCTTTTTTACGCCTAAACCAATTCGGATGCCGACATCGCTACAACAGTAACGCTTCCTCGGCATCTTGGACACTACAAACCGACGCTCTATGTCTGGCCTGGCGTCAGGCGTTTTGGAGACCTCATGCAGGTGTTATTGGTTGAAGACGACCCATTATTAGATGATGACATCGCACGCGTCCTGCGCGGGCATGGCATGGCGGTTGTTGTTCTTACCGAAGGGGCTGGCGTCGATGAGGCTATCGCCGCAAATGACTTAACACTTGTGCTGCTCGACATCGACTTACCGGACATCGATGGCCTCGAAGTGCTGATGCGCCTGCGTGCCACCGGCGCAACGCTACCGGTACTTCTGTTGAGCGCGCGGGACGCTGTCGACGACCGAGTCGATGGCTTCGAGCGTGGCGCAGACGACTATTTGGTTAACCCGTTTGCCACAGCCGAACTGTTGGCCCGCGTCAAAGCACTTGCCCGGCGAAGTCGGTTGGCGTCGAGCGAACTTTGGGTCGGCGATTTAGCGCTTGACGTCAGTTCCCATCGTGCGCGCGTCGGCGAGCGTCTCGTCAATCTCTCCGAGCGGGAATGGGCGGTGCTCGAACAGCTGCTGCAACGCCGGGGGCGTGTGCTGTCAAAGCAGCAGATCATGGACGCTATCCTGCCGTGGGATGCAAAGCTGACCTGCAACGCGGTAGAGGTTTATGTATCACGCATTCGTAGCAAAATTACCGATGCAGGCGTGTCGATTCGCACCATCCGCGGCTTCGGCTATATTCTAGAAACGGATACCACATGTAACACGTAGTCCGACTGGTTCTGGTGCGCAAACTGAATTGCGCTCGGCTGCTATCGACCCAAAGCAGACGATCAAGCCACCTCGATTGTCCTAAGGATGGACGTGAGCGCATTAATATCCACGGGCTTGACGAGGTGGAAGTCGAACCCAGCAGATATCGCATTTTGCCGGTCGCTCTCCTGCCCGTACCCGGTGACCGCGACCAGGACCAACCTACTGTTTTCAAGCTGCGCCCGAAGCCGTCGCGCGAGTTCATTGCCATCAATTTCCGGCAGGCCGATATCCAACAAACAAACCTGCGGGCTATCAAGCCTGGCTCGCTCCAGTGCCTGAAACGGCTCGTGTTCGACCAGCACGTCGTGTCCCATCTCTTGCAGGAGCATTTTTAGCATTTCTGCGGCATCAACATTGTCATCGACCACCATGATCCGTAGTGGGCGATGAAAAGCTGTCTCGGCGCCGCTTTCTAAAAGCTCGCTGGACTTAGGCCGTGCTTGCTCGAGCAGGAGTGGCAGGCAGATCGAGAACGTACTGCCCTGGCCGAGCCCATCGCTCCTGCACGTCACGGAGCCATCATTGAGCTCTACCATGCTCTTGACCAGCGCCAACCCTAATCCTAGCCCACCAGAGGATCGGTCGGAACTCCGTTCGGCCTGGGCAAAAAGGTCGAATGCGTGCTTGGTCATCTCTGGCGTCATGCCGATTCCGTCGTCGGTTACTTCAATTTGTACCCGCGACTCGTCGACCGTGGTGCGCAAGCTCAGGTGACCGCCTTCCGGCGTGTATTTGGCAGCATTGTTCAGAACATTTGAAAGCACCTGCACAAGGCGTTTCTTGTCGGCGGCGACGATGGCCGTCTGCGGCGCCTGTCGAATCGTCAGTTCATGCCGGCGTGCCCGGATGAGCGGATTGGCTTGCTCGACTGCCTCGTTCACGACCTGATGGATGTCCAGCTCAATCCTGTTCAATTCGATCTGTCCACGGGTAACGCGAGAAACGTCGAGCAGGTCATCGATCAACCCGGTCATATGGGTCACCTGCCGCACGATGACTTCACTCGTTTTCTGTATTCGTGCTTCATCCATTTTTGCCAGCTGGAGCAGTTCGGCAGCGGCACGAATCGGTGCCAGAGGGTTCCTTAGTTCATGCGCAAGCATCGCAAGAAACTCGTCCTTGCGCCGGTCAGCATCGAGCAGCCGTTCTTCGGCTTCCTTGCGGCTTGTCACGTCTCGAAAAAACACGGCGAGACCGGTGTCCATAGAGGGAAACGCCCTTATTTCGATCCAGGCACTGCGTCCGTCTGAGTAAAAATATTTGAATTCTCTAGTTTCTGCTTCCCTGCTTTCCATTACCCGCCGGTATAGATGGTAGGCCTCAGACCCGATAAGCTCAGGCCATATTTCCCAATGCGGTCGGCCGACGACTTGCTGTTCGGTTCGATCGCTGAGTCGCAAACCTTCCGCGTTTATGTACAGCACAGTCCAATGCTGGTCGATCAACACGAAGCCTTCCGCCATCGTGTCAAAAACAGCTTGGCTTCGATCACGTTCCAGACGCAAGTCTGATTGAGCCCTGGTGGCTTCCACTGCCGACCAGGTCCGCTCGGCCGTTTCTCTTGCCAACTTCAGATCTTCTTCCTGCCAAGTGCGCGGGTTAGCACTATGAATTGCAAGGACGACCCGCAATTTTCCATCCTTGATAAGTGGAAGCGCGATCTCAGCACGTACGCCATTTTCCAAAAAGGCATTGGCGTGTGCTGCCGTACGGATATCCTTTTCCACATCGTCATTGATCACGGCTCTTCCAGCGCGTAAATCCGCGATCGAATCCGGGCCGAAATCATCCATTGTCTTGGTCTGCCCCGCTAGGCTGGCAAATCCTTCAGCAGTCCAGTCGTGTCGCATGAAAATCGTACCGCAGGTATTGTCGACCTCTGCGTACATCACACGCGACGCATTGAGTTTTCGCCCTAGGGAAGCGCTGATCAATGCACGATTTCTGGTTCGTTCCTGATTTTTCGGCGTTGAAAGTCGGCACATTGCGGACTTGGTCCGACCGAGGCTCAAA